>JALZLU010000038.1 GCA_030858685.1 Chloroflexota bacterium
ACCGAGCGCTCGACCTCGTTGAAGTAGGAGGACTCATGCGAGTCTCCGCCACCGCCAAATACGTCCGCCGCTCGACGCGCAAGACCCGGCTGGTCACGCAGGCCATCGTGGGCAAGCGCGTCGAGGAGGCCACGGCCATGCTCCACTTCATGCCCCAGGGCGCTGCCAAAGAGGTGGCCAAGGTGCTCAAGAGCGCGGCCGCCAATGCCGAGAACAACCACGACCTCTCGCTCGAAGACCTGTTCGTGGCAGAGGCCATCGCCAACGAAGGACCGACCATGAAGCGCTGGCGACCGCGCGCCCAGGGGCGCGCCTTTCCCATCCACAAGCCCATGACCCATGTGACCGTCACGGTCGAGAACAGAGAGGTCCGCTGATGGGTCACAAGGTCCATCCCTACGGCTTCCGGCTGGGCATCTCGCGGACCTGGAACGCCAAGTGGTACGCCGATCGCGACTACACCGCGCTCCTCACGGAGGACATGACCATCCGCCGGCTGATGACCCGGCGCCTGGCCAACGCGAGTGTCTCCATGGTCGAGATCGAGCGCGGTATCAACCATGTCACGGTGACCGTCCACACGGCCAAGCCGGGCATCGTCATCGGCAAGGGCGGCGCCAACGTCGAGGCACTGCGCCAGCAGATCGGCCGGTTGACGGCACGCAAGGTCAAGCTGGAGATCAAGGAGATCCGCCAGCCGGAGCTGGACGGCATGCTGGTAGCCTCCAACATCGCTCAGCAGCTGGCTCGCCGCATCGCCTTCCGCAAGGCCATCAAGCAGTCCATCCAGCGCACCATGAAGGCCGGCGCCAAGGGCGTGAAGATCCAGGTCTCGGGTCGGCTGGGCGGTTCCGAGATGGCCCGTCGCGAGTGGGACAAGGATGGCCGCATCCCCCTGGGCACGCTGCGAGCCGACATCAGCTACGGCCAGGTCCACGCGCACACGACCTATGGACGCATCGGCGTCAAGGTCTGGATCTACCGCGGCGACATCATCCCCGAGCGCCAGCTGCCCAACGAAGCGACCACCGCGGCCGCCGCTGCGGCGGGAGGGGCCTGACATGTTGATGCCCAAGCGCGTCAAGCATCGCAAGGTCATGCGCGGCCGCATGAGCGGCATGGCCAAGGGCGGCACATCCATCGCCTTCGGCGAGTACGGGATGATGACCGAGGAACCAGCCTGGATCACCAGCCGCCAGATCGAGGCGGCCCGGCGAGCCATGACCCGCTACGTCAAGCGTGGCGGCAAGATCTGGATCCGCGTCTTCCCGGACAAGCCCGTGACCAAGAAGCCGGCCGAGGTCCGCATGGGCTCGGGCAAGGGTGCCCCGGATCACTGGGTGGCCGTGGTGCGCCCCGGCCGCATCCTCTTCGAGATGGCCGGCGTGCCCGAAGCCGAAGCGGCCGAGGCGATGCGCCTGGCCAGCCACAAGCTGCCCGTGGACGTCAAGTTCATCGTGCGCGAAGGAGCCGGCGATGGACATCGTTAAGGCTCGTTCCCTGAACGACCAGGAGCTCGACGAGGAGCTTTCGGCAGCGCGCCGGCAGCTCTACGACCTCCGCTTCCAGCTGGCCACGCGCCAGCTCACCGACTACAGCCAGATCTCGCGGTCGCGGCGCTCCATCGCCCGACTGCTGACCGTCCAGACGGAGCGTGAGCGAGCCGCGCGGACCACAGCCGCGAGCGGGGCGCCCGCCGGCGCCGGAGGAGAGCGATGAGCGCGGTCGAGGTCAGCACACGGGCCAGGCGCAAGGAGAAGGTCGGACGCGTCGTGTCCGACAAGATGGACAAGACCATCGTGGTCTCGGTGGAGCGCCTGTCGCGGCACCGACTCTACAAGCGTGTCGTCCGCCTGACCACCAAGTTCAAGGCACATGACGAAGCCAACGAGGCACGTCTGGGCGACACCGTGCGCATCGAGGAGTCGCGGCCGCTGAGCGCCACCAAGCGCTGGCGTCTGATCGAGATCGTGCAGCGCGCGGGCGAGGGAGCCACCGACACGGTCGCCGGCGAGGAGCCGGAGACCACCGAGGCCATCCACATGGCCGCCCACCCGGGTCGCTCGGACGATGCCGCCGCTGAAGAGCCGGCTGACGAAAGCTCCCAGGCGGTGCCCGCGTGATCCAGGCCAGCAGCCGCCTCAAGGTGGCTGACAACACCGGCGCGCGCACCATCGAGTGCATCCGCGTCCTGGGCCGCTCACAGAAGCGCACCGCCGGCGTGGGCGACGTGATCGTGGCCAGCGTCAAGCAAGCGATCCCCAACGCGGCCGTCAAGAAGGGCGATGTGGTGCGTGCCGTGGTGGTGCGCACGAACAAGGAGTTCGGCCGTCCTGACGGTTCCTTCATCCGCTTCGACGAGAACGCCGCGGTGCTCATCAACAACCAGGGAAACCCGCGCGGGACCCGCATCTTCGGACCCGTCGCGCGGGAACTGCGGGACCGCAATTACATGAAGATCATCTCGCTCGCACCGGAGGTGCTGTGATGGCGCGGACCCCCATCGCTCCCCGAGCGACGCACGTGCCCGACCTGCGCAAGGGCGATCAGGTGCTCGTGCTGACCGGCAAGGATGCCGGCAAGCGCGGAACCATCGAGCGCATGGACAAGCCGGATCGGGTGCTCATCGATGGCATCAATATCGCCAAACGCCATACCAAGGCGCAGCCACCTCGGCCCGACCGAGCCGGTCGCATGCCCAAGGCGCAGCAGGGCGGCATCCTGGAGATCGCCCGCCCCGTCCACGCCAGCAACGTGATGATCGTATGTCGCGCCTGCGACACGCCCACCCGCGTCCGACACCAGAAGGCGGCCGACGGCCGCAGCGTGCGCATCTGCCGCCATTGCGGTGAGACGTTGACCCGCGTGGAGGACACCAAGTCATGAGCAACGCCCTTCGCCAGCGCTACCTGGAGGAGGTCGCGCCCGCGCTCCAGAAGGAGTTCGGGTACGTCAATCCCATGCAGGTGCCGCGGCTCCAGAAGATCGTCATCAACATCGGCCTGGGTGAGGCCCTCCAGAATGCCAAGGCCCTGGATGCAGCCGCGGGGGATCTGGCCCTCATCACCGGCCAGAAGCCCATCGTGACCCGTGCCAAGCGCTCCATCGCACAGTTCCGGCTGCGCACCGGCAACGCCATCGGCGTCAAGGTGACACTCCGCGGCGAGCGGATGTGGGACTTCCTGGAGCGGCTCATCCGCGTCGCCCTGCCACGCATCCGCGACTTCCGCGGCGTGCCATCGCGTTCGTTCGACGGGCG
>JALZLU010000039.1 GCA_030858685.1 Chloroflexota bacterium
ATCGTCGCGCCGGACTCGGACAGCCCGACAGGATCGACCCGACGATGGGGCTACCGCCTAGGGCTGGCTGGCCACCGTCAGGTCCCCGTTGGAGGTCTCGGCTCGGATCCGGACATCAGGCTCGCCGTTGTCCGTGCTTGTGCCCGCCAACGAGTCATCGCCGACCGTGAGTGACATGAAGTTGCTGGACACGCTGGCGTTCGACGTCTGACCATCGATGGAGAACTCGGCATCGGCGGGCAGCATCAGCGCCAGTGACGCGTTCGAGGTGCGGAAGAGGTGATCGCCCGGATCGAGCGTCCCGCTGAAGCCGAGCGAGCCGTTGGACGTCTCGGCCCTGACCACGGCATTCTCCGCGGAGACGATGTCCAGCGCGCCGTTGGACGTGCGCAGGTCGAGGGTTCCGCTCGACTCGGCCACGGTCAGCGGCCCGTTCGAGGTCTCGGCATCGACGTCGCTGGCGTCACGGATGGTCACGCCTCCGTTGGAGCTTCGAGCGATGACGGAGCCGGTCACGTTGGCCGACTCGATCCGCCCGTTCGATGTGCGCAGCTCCAGTGATGAATCGACCGGCACGGAGAGTTCGACGTCCGCGCCGCTGTTGCCCAGACTGATGGCATCGTCGGTGCGCCGTACGGCGACGGTGACCCGCGTTCCCTCCTGGACGATGGACAGTTCCACCCTTGCCAGGTCGCGCTCAGCGTCTTCCTGGTTGCGGCCGGATCCGCGCTTCACGACACGAGCCTCGATGGTCGAATCGCCGCCGGTGATGACGCTGATGCGACCATTGAAGGTCTCCACCAGGACGCGCGGGCCGCCCTCGACGTCCACCGATTCCTCGACCGTCTCATTGACCACCACGGTGCCGGTCATGCCGCAGCCCGCCGAGACCAGGGCAAGAACGAGTACCGCCGTGAGCAGTGTCAGCGGTGCCGTCCGGCGGGGCCGCCTGACCCCACTCGAGACGCGACGCCGGACGCCACGCCAGGTGCGCTTCAGCGCCAATCGGGACGCCGCTTCCGATCGGCGAGCACTTCCCGCGCCGCGTTCTGTCCTGGCCAGCCCGTCACGCCACCGCCGGGATGGGCGCCGGATGCGCACAGATAGAGGCCATCGACGGGTAGCCGGTAGCTGGCGAACCCGAGCAACGGTCGCCAGGCGAACCACTGATCGAGCGCCGGCTCTCCGTGCAGCGGGTGTCCCTCCGTCAGGCCGTGATCCCGCTCTAGATCGAGCGGCGTGAGCACCTGGCGGTCGACGACCTGCGCACCGATGCCTGGCGCCACGGTCTCCAGCTCGGCCAGGACGCGATCGCCCAGCGCGTCGCGCTCCGTGTCCCAGTCGCCCTCCCGGCGGTGATATGGCGTGCCCTGCACCAGGACGCTCATCACATGACGAGCGGGCGCATCGTCGTCGACCAGCGAGGCATCGACCAGCGACGGGATGGTCGCTTCAAGGACCGGGTGTTCCGCGACGCGGCCGGCCTTGACAGCATCGGCCGCTCGATCGATGGCGGCCACGGACGGGGCAAGCATGATGCGGCCACGCAGCCGGCTCCTGGCATCGTCGGCGTCCACGAATCCCCTGAAGGCAGGCACCCCCGCGAGAGCCAGGTTCACCTTGGCCACCGCGCCCTTGAGTCGAAGGTTGCCCGCCTGCCAGCCCAGGTGCGGGCCGGGCAGCGCGGGATCCAGGAGCCTCAGAAGCGTGTGCTTGGGATCGAGTCCGGAGACCACCACGGCTGCCTCGATCTCCTCGCCGTCAGCGAGCACGACCCCGCTGGCTCTGTCGCCGCGCGTGGCCACGGAAGCGACCGTGACACTTGTGCGGATGGTCGAGCCGGCCGCCGTGACGGCCGCGGCGAGGGCGTCGGCCAGGGCGCCCGGTCCGCCGCGTACGACGACCATCTCGCCGCCGGCTCCCTCGTGCGTACCGGCCGTCTCTGCCAGGAAGGTCTGCGTCGAGCCGGCATCGCGCGGCCCCATGGCCGAGTAGCGCACGCCGCGCCAAGCCAGCGCCGCGCGTAGCGCTTCGCTCTGGAACCAGTCCTCCACGTGATCGGCGATGGGCATGGGCAGCACGCGCAGGAACGCCCGCCCGTCCTGCGTGCCGAGCGAGCGGTAGCCGAGGCCCAGGCGCATGGCGCTGAGGGCGTCGCTCACGCCAGGCCGTGACGGGTCGGGTGGCGTCATGGCCATGATCCGGGCAAGGAGGCCGGAGAGACTTCGCGTCTGGCGGTCGAAGCCCGCGTATGCCGCGCCGTCGCCGCTCGGACCCCGGGCGTCCAGCTCCGCGGCAGTCCGCTGGGCATCGCGCCAGAGCGTCATCGGCGTCGCATCCGGCTGAAGGCTCACGCTGCGCACCGCCGGCGATACCAGGCGCAACCCATGGCCCGCCAGTCCCAGGTCGCGCGCCACGGATGGTCGCAGTCGCCCCACGCTGTGCGCCAGGAGCGGGACGCGCACGCCAGGCATGAGTTCGGCCGTGGCCACGCTGCCACCGACCCTCGCGCGCCGCTCCAGGACGAGCGTGCGCATCCCGCCGCGAGCGAGATATGCGGCACACACCAGACCGTTGTGCCCACCGCCGATGACGATCGCGTCGAAGCGGCCGTTCCTGCGGGCAGTCATCTGCTCGTGGCCGCCGTCACGCCATCCGTCACGCCATCCGTCACGCTGCCATCCGTCGGGAACGCAGCACCTGGAGCGCGGCGATGCGGCCCGGCGCGCCCATGATGCCGCCCCCCGGGTGGACGGCTGAGCCGCACAGCCAGAGATCGCGGATGGGCGTGCGGAAGCGAGCGTGACTGGGCACGGGGCGGTTGAAGAAGAGCTGCTCCAGGCTCAACTCGCCCTGGAAGATGTTGCCCTCCGTGAGCGAGAAGGTCTGCTCGATATCGAGCGGCGTGAGCACCTGCCGGCCGACGATCAGATCCCTGATGTTGGGCGCGCGCTCGGCGATGACGTCGATGACCGCGT
>JALZLU010000068.1 GCA_030858685.1 Chloroflexota bacterium
CACGTCCTCCGTCGATTCGTTCCCAGTAATCGCAGGTCTGGCAACGCGCGCCGGGCTGAGCCGGCTGAGGGATGTCGTCAACCGTGGCCTCGTCGACCAGCTCGAAGGTGAGGTCAGGCATGCGCGGCCTGCGTGGCGCCGTTGGCGAGCAGCGCGCCGGAATGGACCAGCTCGCGGACGGCGCCGATGTCGGGTGCCGGCGATCTGTCCGCGTCGAGGTGCGGCACGCGGGAGCGGACGATGGCCTGCGCGCGCGCGACGCCTTTGCCCGGCCGCATGGGCGCGCGGAAGTCGAGTCCCTGGGCGGCGCACAGCGCCTCGATTGCGAGCACGTGCTCGGCTCGATCGATCGCATCACGGAGATGCAGCGCCGATGTGGCCCCCATGCTGACGTGATCCTCCTGGTTGGCGCTGGTGGGGATCGTGTCCACCGAGGACGGATGCGCCAACGTCTGGAGCTCATTGACGAGGGCTGCCGAGGTGTAGTGCGCGATCATCAGCCCGCTCTCGACGCCAGGCCGCTCGGCCAGGAAGGCCGGCAGCCCGGAGAGATGGGCGTCCACCAGCCGCGCCGTGCGTCGCTCGGAGATCGACGCCAGCTCGGCGACGGCCAGCGTGGCGTAGTCAAGCGCCAGGGCCAGAGGCTCGCCGTGGAAGTTGCCGCCGCTGACCACCTCGCCCGTCGGGAACACCAGGGGATTGTCGGTAACCGCGTTGATCTCGACAGCCAGTACGCGCTCCAGCTCGCCGAGCGCGTCGCGCGCGGCGCCGTGCACCTGCGGCATGCAGCGAAGGCTGTATGCGTCCTGAACGCGATGCTCGGTGTCCTCGCGGTGAGACGCCCAGATCTCGCTCTCATCCAGCAACGCGCGCAGGTGTCGTGCAGACGCCACCTGTCCGGGGTGCGGCCGGGCGGCCACCAATTGTTCCGCGAAGGCGGTCCCGGTCCCCAGCATCGCCTCCAGGCTCATGGCGCCCACCACGTCGGCGGTGAATGCCAGCCGCAACGCATCGTGGTGAGCCAATGCGCCGATGCCGGCCATCAGCTGGGTCCCGTTCAGCAGCGCCAGCCCTTCCTTGGCGCCAAGGGTGAGCGGCGCCAGGTTCGTACGGGCCAGCGCATCGGCGCCCGGGCCCGGTCCCGCCCCGTCGATCGTCGCCTCTCCCTCGCCGATGAGGACCAGTGCGAGGTGCGCCAGCGGCGCAAGGTCGCCCGACGCTCCCAGGCTGCCGCGCGACGGGACGACCGGATGGACGGCCGCGTTGAGCATGCTGATCAAGAGCTCGGCCACCTCCACCCGCACGCCGGATAGTCCGACGGCGAGCGTGTTTGCGCGCAGCACAAGCATCGCGCGAACCACCTCGTCGGGGAGCGGGTCCCCAACGCCAGCGGCGTGCGAGCGGACCAGATTCCGCTGAAGCTCGGCGGTTTGAGAGGGCTCGATGCGCACGTCAGCCAGATCGCCGAAACCGGTGGTGACGCCGTAGACGGTCTCACCCTCGGCCACGAGGCGTTCGATGACGGCGCGCGACTCACCCATGCGTTGTGCGGCCTCGTGATCGAGCGCCACCGCGCGGCGACCGCGCGCCACCTCGATCACGTTGTCGATGGTGAGGTCTCGGCCCGATAGGGGAAGCGGCGGCATCGGTCCCTATACTACGCACCGTGAGACGGCTGCCGGACCCCATGCGCCGCCTCGTGGTGAGCGATGAGGCAGCACACCACCTCGGCGGCGCGGTGCCCAGCCCGGCGGCGGCGTTTCTCCTGGCGGTGATCGCGCTCCCGGCTCTCTTCTGGCTCGTGATGCTCAAGCGCACGACGGTCTACACGGCACCCGAGGAGTGGATGATGTCGACCTTCGTGCCGGCCATTCACGGTTGGGTCGAGACCAACCTGGCCTTGGTCGAGCTCCTGATCATCGGTATCAGTGGCCTCGGCAGTGGGTGGTTCGTGGCGCTCGCGTTTGCCGCCCTCGGCCTCCTCGCGCTCGCGAATGGGCGTCGGGATCTTGCGCTGCTGCTCGCGCTGGGGACGCTCTGCTTCCCCATGG
>JALZLU010000070.1 GCA_030858685.1 Chloroflexota bacterium
TATGAGACGAGCAGTCGGCCGGCCGTCCCGCAGGAGACCGAGCAGTTCGCGCACTGCGAGATCTTCAGCCTCGAGCACGACTCCGTCGTCGTGGTGATCGCCCTGCGCGGGCCGTTCTACGAGCGGGCCGTGGAGGTCGCCGACGCCGTTCGCACCATCGGAGCAGCGGTCATCGGCGTCAGTGACGAGCCCGCCTTCGAGCGACACGCGGACCTGTTGATGGCGGTGCCGAGCGGCCCGTTCACGGACCTCTCGACCAGCCTCGCCGTGATCCCGCTCCAATGGATGGCCTTTCACGACGCGGTCGCCCGCGGCTCCGACCCCGACCTGGTCCGGCACAAGAAGGTCAACAGTCCCCTCATCCGGGCTTGTCCCATCTGGTCCGCCGAGGACTACGCCCAGTCGGCACCCGACCAAGAGCCTCCGCCGGAGGACTCGGCGAGGGAGGAGGAGGTCAGCCATGGGGCTTGACAGCGCCATCAACGACGCCCGGATCGTGACACCGGGCGGCGTGATCCATGGCTCGGTGGGCATCGCGGACGGTCTCATCGCTGCCATCCAGATGGAGCCGTTCAGCGGCCTGCCTTCCATCGACGCCGCCGGTCGCGTGCTCCTACCAGGTCTGGTCGAGCCACACGCGCACTTCTGGGACCCCGGCGCCACACATCGCGAGGACTGGGCCCATGGCACGGCCGGCGCCGCTGCGGGAGGCATCACCACGGTCATCGAGATGCCGCTCAGCCTCCCTCCCACCGTCGACCGGGCGGCCTTCGAGCTCAAGCTCGAGCATGCTCGTGCCGGTGCCCACGTCGACTACCTGCTATGGGGCGGTGTGGTGCCTGTGCCCTCGGACCAGCTGAGGCAGCGGATGGCTGACCTGCGCGATCTGGGCGCGGTGAGCTACAAGGTCTTCATGTGTCGCGCAGCCACCGAGTTTCCGGCCTGCGATGACGGCGTCCTGCACGAGGCGCTGACCGAGGGAGCACGGCTGGATGTGCTGATGGGCATCCACGCCGAGAACGACGCACTCATCCATCGACGTGAGGAAGAGCTGCGGGCATCGGGTCGGGTCGACCCTATGGCCTACGCGGAGTCGCGTCCCAAGCTGGCCGAGCGAGACGCCATCGCTGGCGTCCTCGACATGGCCGCCGACACGGGCGCCACCATCTACATCGTCCACATGAGCCTCGCCGAAGGTGCCGAGCTGGTGAAGGCCGCCAAGGCTCGAGGTCAGCGCTGCCATGTCGAGACCTGCCCGCAGTATCTGGTCCTGGACGACTCCGCCCTGCGCGAGCAGGGTCCCTGGGCCAAATGCGCCCCTCCCCTTCGAGACCGCGAGAACACCGAGCGCATGTGGGAGTTCCTGCTTGACGGGACGATCGACACGGTGGGCTCCGACCACGCGCCCTTCACGCCCGAAGAGAAGGAGGTGGGCTCGACTGAGATCTGGAAGGCCCCCAACGGACTCACCGGCATCCAGACGATGCTTCCGCTGCTCCTCGATGAGGGACTCGGTCGGCGGGGCCTCAGCCTGGAGCGCCTCGCCGAGGTCACCGCCACGAATGCGGCGCGGATCTTCCGCCTGTATCCACGCAAGGGCGTCATCGCCCCCGGAAGCGATGCTGACTTCGCACTCATCGATCCGGACGCCGAGTGGACGATCCATGGCGCCGATCTGCTGCACAAGGCGAAGTGGACCCCCTATGAGGGTCGACGTGTCAAGGGGCGCGTGGATCTCACCATGGTGCGGGGTGTCGTCGTCTTCCAGGATGGTCGGACGATGGTCGAACCCGGCTACGGACGATTTGTGGGTCGGTCGTTGGCCGGCACGTGAGCGACGGACGCCAGGACCCCTTTGGTGGCCGGAAGCCTCTGATCGGGATGATCCACCTGCCTTCGCTCCCCGGCGCCCCCAACTACGGCGGTCAACCGGTGGCGACGATCGCCGCACAGGCGGCGCAGGATGCGCGGATACTCCAGGACGGCGGCATGGACGGCGTCCTGATGCAGAACTCCAACGACCATCCGCCGGTCCTGAGAGTGCCGGCGACGAC
>JALZLU010000081.1 GCA_030858685.1 Chloroflexota bacterium
CCGACGGGTCGCCCCTCATGCCAGCGTCGGCCGGGCCCGGCGCGCTGAAGAACTCGGCGAAGCCGCCCTCCGCCTCCAGGTCGCGCCGGACCATCACCGAATCGTAGGTCTCGAGCGCCTTGGCCACCCGGTCGACCAAAGGCCGCGGGAAACCCAGCGCGTAGCCCACCTCACGCACCGCCGAACGCGCGCGGTACGTCACCACGTTGCAGACCATGCCCGTGTGCTCCGGGCCGTAGCGCTCGTAGACGTACTGGATGACCTCCTCGCGTCGGGAAGACGCGAAGTCGATGTCCACGTCCGGGTAGGAAGTGCGGCCCTCGTTGATGAAGCGCTCGAAGAGCAGCCGGTGACGGATGGGATCGACGCGCGTGATGCCCAGCACGTAGGCCACCACCGAGTCGCCCGCGCTTCCCCGACCCTGGGCCGGGATGCCCCGCTCACGGCAGAACTGCATCAAGTCCCAGCAGATGAGGAAGAACTCGGCCAGGCCGGTGCGCTCGATGACGTCCAGCTCATGCGCCAGTTGCTTGACCACGGGAGAGGTCATGGGGTGGTAGCGCGAGCGCGCCCCGTCGTGGCAGAGCGTCTCCAGGTAACTGAAGGGCGTCTCGCCGCGCGGCACCGGATAGCCCGGGAAGCGATAGCGCTCGAAGGCCAGTTCAACGTGGCAGCGCGCCGCCACTTTCCCCGCCATGGCGATGCCGTCGACCCAGGCGCGCCGGACACGCGGATCCGCGTCGGGCAACCCCGGCGGCAGGGCACGCAGCTCCCGCTCCGATTTGAGGTGGTACTCGCCGTTGCGACGGCGAAGGTGGGCGCTTTCGTCGAGGGCGAGACCGTGTCGGATACCGACCAGCACGTCCTGCAACTCCCGATCCTCCCGCCGCGCGTAGTGCGCGTCGTTGGTGACCACGACCGGCAGCCCGACCTCCTGGGCCAGGGCGGCGAGCTCGGCCACCAGCCAGTCGTCGTCGGGCAGGAGGTGGTGCTGGAGCTCGACGAAGAGGTTGGGTCCGTCACGTCCAGGCACGAAAAGTCCGGCCAGGCGACGGGCGGCGGCCGCTGCGCCCTCCCGGTCGCCGGCCAGCAGGCGCCGCGGGATCTCGCCATGGCGGCAGCCGGTCAGCGCGATGAGGCCGTCGGTGTGCTGAGCGAGGAGGTCGTGCGTGAAGCGCGGCACGCCCTTGGTGCCCGCCAGGTGCGCGGCGCTGGCGATGTGACACAAGCTGGAGTAGCCCGCCCCATCCCTGGCCAGCAACACGAGATGCGGCCCCAGCTCTCGCGCCCGAACGCCGCGCAGATCCTCCCGCTTGGGTGCGCGACGAGAAGGCAGCCGCTTCCGCTCCATCCGCGGCCGCTCGGGAACGCCGGAACCAACCGTAACGCCGGTGTCGCCCGCGTCCCGCCAGGCCGAGCCCGGCACGGCCGTATCCAGGAGCTCGATCTCCATGCCGATGACGGCGTGCAGTCCAGCTTCGGCGGCGGCAGAGGAGAAGCGGACCGCGCCGTAGAGGCCCTGGTGGTCGGTCACCGCAAGAGCGGAGAGGCCCAGCTCAAGGGCTCGCTCGACCAGGTCGTCCGCGCCCGAGGCACCGTCCAGGAAGGAGAAGTTGGTGTGGCCGTGGAGTTCGGCGTAGTGGGGCGACACGCAGCCGATGATAGAACGTATGTTCTATCTCATGGTCACGACCCTCGGGCAGGTACGATGCACTCCCACGACAAGGAGGACCCATGACCGATCCCGAGTCGACTCTGGAGGACCCAGCACCCGAGGATGGCGATCCGCCGCTCAATCGCGCACAGCGGCGCGAGCAAGCGCGCGGCAAGGGGCGGTCCAGCCCACGCCGTCAGGACAACCTGTTGGCCATGGCCGAGAACCAGGACCAGGCCGAGACCCTCGAAGGTGACGAGGCAAGGGAGCCCGACGCCCCGTCCGAAGCGACCGCCGGCGAGACCCGCCTGACCGGTGCCGGCACCGGCGGTGCCACCGAGACAGGCGATCGCTCGCCGGAGCACGAGGCCAGGGACCCGCAGGGACATCAGCGCAAGTAGCCGCCCTCGCGAAGGCAGGGCGCGTCCCACCCCTGCTCAGCGGTTGCGCAGCAGATCGATCACCGCCGCCCCTCTTGCCTGCGCCGATCGCGCGATGCGACGGGCAGGGTAACGCACCGCACGGGCCGCGACGGCCCCGATGCTACGCTGCCCGACAGCCTCCGCGTGCCCTGATCGGGTCGCCCGCGGAGGCCGCAAGGCCGGGGAGAGGATGAGCGAAACGTTCCGCGACGAGATGCGTCAGGGCTATGCCCTGGATGGACCGAGTCTGGTGCTGGGGAATCCATTACTGGGCGACGAAGTGGTACCGGATGTCCGCGTCCAGGTCGGCCTCTCGATGACCAACCGACACGGTCTCATCGCTGGCGCCACGGGCACGGGCAAGACCAAGACCCTGCAGATCATGGCCGGCCAACTCTCCCAGGCCGGCGTGCCGGTGTTCATCTCCGACATCAAGGGCGACCTGACCGGCCTGGCTGCGCCGGGTGACGGGGCCAACCCCGCCATCATCGAGCGCTCGAAGTCGCTGGGCTGGGAGTTCCGGCCGAACAGCCATCCCGTGGAGTTCCTCTCGCTGTCCGGCGAACTGGGCGCACAGGTGCGCGCCACGGTGCACTCCTTCGGGCCGATGCTGCTGGGCAAGGTGCTGGACCTGAACGAGACGCAGACGTCCGTGCTGTCGCTCATCTTCAAGTACTGCGACGACGAGAACCTGCCCCTCCTGGACCTGCCCGACCTGGAGACGACGCTCAAGTTCCTGGCCTCGGAGGAAGGCAAACCCATCCTGGACGAGTACGGCGGCATGTCCAAGTCCACCGTGGGCGTCATCCTGCGCTCGCTCATCACCCTGGAACAGGAAGGCGCTGACACGTTCTTCGGCGAGCCGGAGTTCGACGTGGCGGACCTGATGCGCCGGACGCCGGACGGCAAGGGCATCATCAGCATCCTCGAGCTCTCCGACGTCATGAGCAAGCCGCGACTCTTCAGCACGTTCATGCTCTGGATGCTGGCGCAGCTCTACGAGACGCTGCCCGAAGCCGGCGACCTGCCCCAGCCCAAGCTGTGCTTCTTCTTCGACGAGGCTCACCTCCTGTTCGACGATGCCTCGGACACCCTCCTCGACCAGGTCGAGCTGACGGTACGCCTCATCCGCTCCAAGGGAGTGGGTGTCTACTTCGTGACGCAGGCACCGACCGACGTGCCCTCGTCCGTTCTCTCACAGTTGGGCAACCGCATCCAGCATGCCCTGCGCGCGTTCACGCCGGACGATGCCGATGACCTGCGCAAGACCGTGCGCACCTTTCCCATGACCGAGCACTTCGACGTGGAGAAGACCATCACCTCACTGGGCATCGGGGAGGCACTGGTCACGGTGCTTGGCCCCAAGGGCGTGCCCACACCCCTGGCCGCCACTCGCCTTGTGCCGCCCGACTCGCTGATGTCGCCCATCCCGCGGGAGCGCTTCGACGAGCTCGTGGCCGCCAGCGCCCTGAAGGCCAAGTACAGTGAGGCGGTCGACCGGGACTCGGCGCACGAGATGATCGCGGGGCGCATCGAGTCGGCACGTGCAGCAGCCACCGCCGCCGCTGGGGAGGCTGTGCCGCCGGCCGCCTTCCCCACCACCGACAGTGGCCTCAACACGATGACCCCGGCGCAGCAGCGCGCGGCGGTGAAGAAGCAGGCGGCCGAGCAGAAGCGCCTGGAGCGAGAGGCCAAGAAGGCGCGAGATGCCATGGAGAAGGCGCGCCTTGCCGAAGAGCGGGCGCGGCAGCGAGAGCGGGACACGATGATCCGGGAGGGCGGCAAGATCGTGCGTTCCCGGGCCGGTCAGGACCTGCTGCGCAGCGTGTTCGGAACGCTGCTGGGAGGCGGCCGCCGCCGCTGACGGGTCTCGGGAGTGCGTCGGCTCGCGCGTGAGGCGCTGCGCCTTCGGGTGCCCGGGCACGCGCGCGCCTCGGCTATCCTTGGCGCCATGGGACCATCCCGCCGCGACCTGCTCGGAATCGGT
>JALZLU010000105.1 GCA_030858685.1 Chloroflexota bacterium
CGGGAGCCCGAACAGGTCGATCAGCCATGGCCCGACCGCCTCTTCGACGACCGATGCGGCCGGCCCCGCCACGTAGAGTCCGGCGTTCTGATCCCAGGTCGAGGTCAGCCAGTCGGCGGCCAGGGCAGACGGCAACGAGCCGCCGATGACGAAGCCGAAGTAGCGTGGACCAGCGATGCCGATGGCCCCCTCTCCGCCGATGCGAGCCAGCTCCTCGACAACCGCCCGCGCGTCCTCACCCTCCTCGGGCAGCTCGCGGACAAGCTCGCGCCGGAGCTGGTGGACGTCACGATGGCCCGCGACAGGACGATCGGGAAGGCTATCGAGGTAGTCGATCGCCAGCTCGGCGGTCCGCCGAAGAAGCTCGGGATGCTCACTCATGCCGCCATGCTACAACCCGGCGATCAACCCTCCGTCAACCGCGATCAGCTGGCCCGTCACGTACGACGCGCGCTCGGAGGCGAGGAACGCGACGAGCGCAGCGAGCTCCTCCGGTCGCCCGTAGCGTCCCGCCGGAATGGTCGCGATATGAGCGGCGCGGACGGCACCCTCGGTGCTTCGCTGGCGTTCGGCGCGTCCGGAGTCCAGCTCGTGGATGCGCGGCGTTGCGATGCGACCGGGCAGCACGCCGTTGAGCGTCACGCCCTCGGCGGCGATCGTGCGTGCGGTCGTCTTCAGCCACGAAGCCAGGACCGACCGGCCAGCGTTCGAGTAGACCAGGTCGCCGATGGGCTGCCGGATCCCGCTCGACAGGATTGAGATGACGCGGCCCCATCCACGCTCGCGCATCCCGGGCAACAGCCGGGTCACCAGGTCGATCGGCGTGGTGGCCAGCAGCTGGAGCGAGCGTTGCCAGGCCGCCGGGTCGGTCGCCGTCGGATCCACGGTCGGTGGCCCGCCCGCGTTCGTGACGACCACGTCGATCTCCCCGAAGGCTTCGGCGGCCGATGCGACCGTGGCGGCGGCCTCGCGAGATGTTGCATCGGCGGCCACGAACGCAACGTCGACGCCATGCGCGGCGCGAATCTCCTGTGCGGTGGTCGACAGGCGATCCTCGTCGCGCGACCAGATGAGGAGGCGGCAGCCCTCGGCCGCCAGCGCGTTCGCCGATGCTCGACCCAATCCGGAGGTGGCGCCACCGACGACCGCGGTCCGTCCGCGAAGCTCGAGATCCATCGGCTCAGATTGGCACGGGTGCGTCGCGGACGCGCCTTCGTTGCAGCACGTGCACCGCCAGACCGACCACGATGGCTGCCAGGCCGACGGCCACGAACAGCGGATCGGTGTAAAGCAGGGCCAGCGCACCGCCGGCCATCAGCAGCCGTTCGGGCCATTTGGCCGGACCCAGCAGCCATCCGCCGGTGGCGACGGCCAGCGCGCCGACGGCGACCACCGCGACCGGAATCACCCACACCATGTTGATGACCGGACCCCGCAGCAGAAGCGCCTCGCCGGCGGGAGCGAGCACGAAGACGAAGGGCACCAAAAAGGCGGGAAGGGTGTAGCGCCAAGCCATCAGCATGGTCCGCGTCGGGCTGCCTCCGGTGATGGCCGCCGCCGCATAGGCCGACAGCGCGGTGGGCGGCGAGACCTCGGAGAGCACCGCGTAGTAGAAGATGAACATCAGCGAGGCGTAACTGGGGACATCGAAGGCATCGAACGCCGGCTTGATGATGACTGCGGCGATGATGAACGAGGCCGTCACCGGCACCGCAAGTCCCAGCAGCATGACCGCCAGGCCCGAGAAGAGTGCCGTCAGCGCCAGGTTGCCGACCGCCAGGGCGACGATGATCCCCGCGAGCTTGAGACCCAGGCCGGTCAACGTCACCACTCCGACGATGATCCCGGATGCAGCGCACACGGCAACGACCGGAAGCACGCCGGTGGCGCCTGCCGCGAGCGCATCCCAGAGTCGGCGCGGCGTCAGCCACTGGCTGCGATCAAGGAAGCTGAGGGCGAAGGCCAGGCCGGTCGACAGGACCACCGCGCGGAAGGGGGTCATGCCGAGGACCATGAAGATCACGATCGCGAACAACGAGCTGAAGTGATACCCGTAGCGCAGGAGCTGCCGTCCGAGCGGTGGCGCCTCGACCGCCACGGCATGCGTCCGATACCGTCGCGCGTCCAGCTCCACCGCCAGGATGATGCCGAGGTAATAGAGCATCGTCGGCACGGTGGCCAGGAGGAGCACGACCAGGTAGGACTCGCGCAGGAACTCGGCGATGATGAAGGCCGCGGCTCCCAGCGTCGGCGGCGATAGGATTGCACCGATGCCGGCCGCTGCCAGCACGCCGCCACCCTGGGCCTGCGGGTATCCCGCCCGTTTGAGCAGCGGCCAGGACACGCTACCCAGCGTCACCGTGGTTGCCACGCCCGATCCGGACACGGTCCCCAGCAGAAATCCCGCAAGGGCCACCGTGCGCCCTGGTCCCGCGCTGGATTGACCGAACGCCGCGAAGCTGACGTCGAGAAAGAACTTGCTCGCCCCGGAGTACTCGAGCACCGCGCCGTAGATCGTGAACAGGATGATGTAGGTGGCGGCGACCTGGAGTGGCGTGCTGAAGATGCCAGCGGAGGTCAGGTACTCGTGGCCGATGAAGCGCGGGAGCGCGTAGCCACGATGCGCGATGACATCGGGCAGGATCGGCCCGAAGTAGGCGTAGGCGATGAACAGGCCGACGACGATCACCATGATCCAGCCCACCGTTCGTCGAGTCGCCTCCAGGATCAGGATGACGGCGAGCAGGCCCATCGCGACATCCAGCTCCGTCGGCACAACCGCGCGTCGGCTGAACTCCTCGTAGAAGACGATGGCGTAGACCATCGGCACCGCGGCGAGGACGGCAAGTATCCAATCCACCGGGTGCGGGTTGTCCGGCCGGCCCTCCTGGACGGCAGCCCTCGGGCGTCCCCAGCCGCGATAGACGAGGAATGTCATCGCCAGCGCGACTGCCGCGAAGGCGGGGATGTAGATGTTGGCGGTGATGGTGCCGAACCACGCGAGGACCCAGTAGATGGCGTAGAGCGACAGGCCGACGCCAAGCGCCCACACAACCCTTCTCGGCCAGCCGGACAACGTCCGCGCCGGCTTCTCCGCGTCGTACTCGGCGATGAGGGCGGCATCGCGCGCCGCCAGGTCGCTCACGGCTCGGGCTCGATCGACAGGACGACGAGCGTGTCATCTCGGTCGGCGACGAGGCGCCACAGCGAGACTTCCTCCTCCGACGTCAGCAGCGTCCGTTCACCGAGCGCGGTGGCCTGGATGCGCAGCGGGAGCTCGATGGGCGGACGCTCCACCTCGACGCTCCACATGCTGCGGCCGGATCCGTCGCGGACCCCACCCACCGCGGTGGAGTACTCCTCCAGTACCGCGAGCTCTTCCGCGCGCAGCTCGACGAGGTCCAGGTGATCGGCCTCGACCTGGAAATGCTCCTCGGCGAGCGACCGGTAGATCGAATTGCGGTAGCGCATGCCAAAGACGCCCGAGGGCGGAAGCGCGGCGCGTGCCAGCTCCGTAC
>JALZLU010000196.1 GCA_030858685.1 Chloroflexota bacterium
CACGTCACCCACATCCTCGCCAAGCTGGGGGTGAAGTCGCGCTCGGCGGCCACGGGCTACGCGCACCGCCACGGTCTCGCCTGAGCGATGCGCGGCCCAGGCGCCGGACACCTCGCCTACGACTTTAGACGTAGTCCCGGTGATGCCGCGTAACAGCCCGCGCTGTGACTGCCCCGAAGGGAGCGTGCGCGTGATCCGATCGAAGCGTTCCTGATCCATCTCGGTGCTCCATGTGCGTACCGCGAATCCACGTGACGTCGACCTCGTCATCCTGATGACTCACCAACGTGATTAGACCCTGTTCACCACTATGGGGCGGGAGGGTGATAGGCGCGCCTGTCGAATGTCGTATTTCGCGGTGGACCTGCCACGCACCCGACTACGACTAAAGTCATAGGCGCGGGGGTTGGCTAAGGCGATTGCGGGTGGTTCAGGCGAGGCCGTGGCGGTGGGCGTGGTCCGCGGCGGCAGCGCGCGATTTCACCCCCAGCTTGGCGAGGATGTGGGTGACGTGGACCTTGACGGTGCCCACGCTCACAAACAGGGCGTCGGCGATCTCCTGGTTCGACCGGCCGGAGGCCATCATCCGCAGCACGTCCCGCTCACGCGGCGTCAACCCGGGGCCGGCAAGGGAAGGTGCGTTCTCCGACGTCTCGTCTCATGCCTGGTCAGTGCCAGCGCTGCGTCAACCTCAACCTCAACCGCAGGCGCGGCCACCGCCAGGGCGTCGGTGACGGCCTGTTCCAGGGAGAGCGCGCCGCCCTCTTCCCACGCTGCGTCAAACGCCGCCCCCCCCACCGCCGCGCGCGTCGCATTTGTGGCAACTGTGATCGCCGCGCGCAGCTCGCGCGGGGGCGCGTAGCCCATCGCCGCGTCGAGCGCGCCAACCACCCCAAAGAGACGCGCCGCCGCCATGTTCTGTCCGGTGGCCAGGGCTACCCGCGCCAGCCCGGCAATGCAGCCGCTCATGTGCAGCCGCTCCCGCAGGTCACGCCACCGCACCAAACTCGCCTGGTAGCGGATCCGGGCCGTGTCCACGTCACCCCGGACAAGCGCATCGTCGGCGAGGATCCGCAACGCATCCGGGATGCCCCACGGGTGATCCAGCCGTCGCCAGATCGCGAAGGCCGCTTCGTGCCAGGCGGCGGCCCCATCCCGGTCGCCTCGGCGACCGGCTATTTCTCCCAGGCGCCGCAGCGCCATTCCTTCCCAAACCGGCTCGCTCAACTGGTGGAGCAGCGCTAAAGCCTCCTGCGACAACGCCTCCGCGCGGTCGGGGTCGTCCGCCTCCGCCGCGTCCCCGAGCTCGATCAGCGCCAGCGCCTCGCCCAGCCGGTACCCGCACGCCCGCGCCAACCGCAGCGCCTCCGTAGCCAACTCGGTGGCCCGCGCTTTATCGTGCTGGAGACTGGCGAACGCTGCCGCCCAGTACAGTGCCTCGACACGTGTGGGCGGCGACGCGGGACCGATCAGCGCCACCGCGCGCTCCAGCCATGCGCGGCCCTCAGTGAGGTCGCCAGAGTTTACCCAGAACCGCGCCAGCTCGTTCGCCAGCCGTTGGGCCGTTTCGGCATCCCCGTCGCTGAGCGCCCATTCCAGCGCGGCTCGCAGGTTCTCCACCTCGCTCCGGAGCTGGTCGTGCGCCGCCAGCCGGCCCGGGCCCTCGATCTGCTGCCGCGCCGCGGTGGCGACGCGAAGGTAGTGGGCCGCGTGCGCGGTGCCCACGGCCGACGCCTCGCCGCTGGCCGTCATCCGCTCACAGCCATACTCCCGAATCGTCTCCAGCATCCGGAAGCGCAGTTCGACCGTGGAACCCGACAGGGGCTGTAGCAAGCCCTTGTCCGCCAGAGAGATGACTCCGTCGAGCAGGTCGTTCCCCGGGTCGGGCAGGACCGCCGCCGCCGCCGTGAGCGTGAAGCCATCGGCGAAGATTGCGAGGGTGCGAAAGAGGCGCTGCTCCCACGGAGACAGTAGGTCCTCGCTCCAGGCGATCGCGCCGCGCATCGTGTGCTGGCGGGTCGGGCGGTCGCGCGCCCCACCAGTGAGCAGCGGCAGCCGCTGCGCCAGGTGGGTCAGCAACGCCGCCGGAGGCAGGATTCCAACGCGGGTGGCAGCGAGCTCGAGGGCGAGCGGCAGCCCATCGAGCCGGTGGCAGATGGCGGCCACCTCCTGGACGTTGGAGTTGCTCAAGGCAAAGTTGGGCTGGACCGTTTGGGCGCGCTCGATGAAGAGGCGGACGGCCGCCGTCTCGGCGACCTGCTCCAGCGCTGCGGACTCCAGTACCGGAGGCAGTGCCAGCGGCGGGATCAGGTACGCGTGTTCGATCGACAGGCGCAGCCGTTCCCGGCTTGTCACCAGGACCGAGAGGGAGGGGACGGTCGTCGCCAAATCGGCGACCACAAGGGCGGCCTCAACGACCTGCTCGAAGTTGTCG
>JALZLU010000450.1 GCA_030858685.1 Chloroflexota bacterium
CCGGATCGACCGTGGAGTAGCTGCCCACGGGCCCGGAGATCTTGCCCGTGGCCAGGTCATCCGCAGCGTGGCGCAGACGCCGGCGGTCGCGATCCACCTCGAACGCCCACGACGCCAGCTTCAGGCCTAAGGTGATCGGCTCTGCGTGCACGGAGTGGGTGCGGCCCATCATCACGGTCCCGGCATGCTCCCGGGCGCGAGCCGTCATCACCTCCACGAGCCGATCCATGTCCGACAGGAGTCGCTCGGCGGCGGCGCGGCACTGGAGGGCCAGGGCGGTGTCGACCACATCGCTGCTGGTGAGGCCGAAGTGCAGCCAGCGCCCGTGCTCGCCGACGGTCTCGGCGACCTGCGAGACGAAGGCGATCACGTCGTGGTCGGTGGTGCGCTCCAGCTCCGCGATCCGCTCGACATCGACGCGCGCGCTCGTCTCTATAGCGCGGACGGCTTCGGCGGGCACGAGTCCATGCGCGGTCTGGGCGCGCATGGCGGCGAGCTCGACGCGCAACATGCCTTCGAATCGCGCCTGATCGGTCCAGATCGCGCCCATCCCCGGCAACGTGTAGCGCGGGATCATGGTGCGCCACTCGCTGCGCCAGCGGCGAACGACCCGACTCGCCCGATGTCGTGGCGCATCTGCCGCCCAGGAAAGTCGACCGCGTCCGCGGCTCGGTAGGCGGCTGCTGCCGCGGCATCGAGCGTATCGCCACGACCCACGATGGTGGCCACGCGGCCACCGTTGGTCACCAGGGTCCCCTGCGAGCGCCGCACGCCAGACCAGAAGGTGAGCACACCCTCCGCGGCCGGTCGATCCGCCATGCCGATCGGGTCGCCCAGGCGGGGTTCGTCGGGGTAGCCCGCGGAGGCAAGCACCACGCCGACCGCCACACCGTATCCGGGGATGCGGCCATCGACCAGGCTCGCCTCCGCGGCGGCCCGGGCCAGCCGTCCGTTGGCGGCGCCCAGCAGCAGCGGCGCCAGGGCCGCGGCGATGCGCGGCAGCAGCACCTGGGTCTCGGGATCGCCGAAGCGGACGTTGCACTCCAACAGGTGGGGGCCTTCCTCGGTGAGCATCAGCCCGGCGTAGAGCGCGCCGGAGTAGCGGATCCCTCGGCGGGACAGCTCGCTCAGGATGGGTCGATGGATCCGTTCCATGAGCGCCGCGGCGTCCACATCGGTCAGGTCGGGCAGTGGCGAATAGACACCCATGCCCCCCGTGTTCGGGCCGCTGTCGTCGTCACCCAGGCGCTTGTGGTCACGCGCTGCGGGCAGGGCCAGCAGCGATGCGCCGTCAGTGATGGCGATGACGCTCGCCTCGCGACCGCTGATCGCCCGTTCCACGACGATGCGCCGCGCGGCCATGCCGAAGCGCGGACGGCAGGCCCGGATGGACGCCTCCGCCTCGGCGAGCGTCGCGCAGACGGTCACGCCCTTGCCACCAGCCAGGCCGTCGGCCTTGATGACCACGGGCGCGCCGAGTTTGCGGCTGAAACTGATGGCTCCCGATTCGTCATCCTCGAAGGCAGCGCCCTCCGCCATGGGCACCCCGGCCGACGCTGCGACGTCGCGGCAGAAGGCCTTGCTGCCCTCCAGGCGTGCCGCCTCGCGGCCGGGGCCGAAGACCGGGATGCCGTGACGGACCAGGTGATCCGCGACCCCCGCGACCAGCGGCCCTTCCGGACCGACTACCACCAGGTCGGCCTCCAGTTCCCTGGCGATCCGGGCCATGCGGTCATCCGAAGCCGCCGCTGGACGGATCGTGGCCACGTCCTTCATGCCTGCGTTGCCCGGCGCCACGATGATCCGTTCGACCCCCGGGTCGCGCGAGAGCGCCCAGGCCAGAGCGTGTTCCCGGCCACCCGAGCCCATGACCAGGACACGCTTGGGCGAACGCGGCGACTGCGCAGCGTGGAGTGACCGAGGCGACGTCATCCGGCCACCGATCCCAGCGCGCCGGCCAGCTCGGCGACCCCGTCGACGTGGCCGCGCACGATCGTCTGGCTGCGCTCCGGCCCGACACTGACCAGCGCGATGGGCACCCCCGCCAGCTCCTCCAGCGCATCGACATACGCGGCGGCGGCGGCCGGCAGGTCAGACATGCGCCGTAGGCCGCTGAGATCCTCCTGCCAGCCGGGGAACGTCTGGTAGACCGGCTCTGCGCGTTCCAGGTCGTCCAGCTCCATGGGCCACACGGCGGACGCGCCATCCAGGCGGTACCCGGTGCATAGCCTGATCTCCGGCAGGCCAGAGAGGATGTCCAGCTTGTTGAGCATGATGCTGCTAACGGAGTTGACGGCCACGGCGTAAGGCAGCGTGGCCGCGTCGAACCAGCCGCAGCGCCGGCGCCGGCCGGTGGTCGTGCCGAACTCCCGGCCCTTCTCCAAAAGGTGGCGTCCTGGTTCGTCCTCCAGCTCCGTGGGGAACGGCCCGGACCCGACGCGCGTGGAGTAAGCCTTCATGACGCCGATGACCTGGCTGATCTGCCTTGGCCCCACGCCGCCTCCGGTGCATGCGCCGCCCGCCGTGGGGTTGCTGCTCGTGACGAAGGGGTACGTGCCGTGGTCCAGGTCGAGCAGGGTGCCCTGCGCGCCTTCCAGGAGGACGTGCTGGCCGGATGCGAGCGCGTCCTGGACGAGACCCACCGTATCGACCACGCGATGGCCCAGGCCCTCGCCCCAGGCGACGGCATCCGCGTGGAGCGTATCGAGGTCGAAGGCCGGCAGGCCGAAGGTCTCATGCAGGATGGCGTTGCGCTCGGGCAGGACTCGCGCCAGCTTCTGTCGCAACGCGGTCGGTCGCAGCAGGTCGCCCATGCGGATGCCCGTGCGCCAAGCACGATCGGCGTA
>JALZLU010000231.1 GCA_030858685.1 Chloroflexota bacterium
CGTAGGAGTCCGCGAAGGCCGACAGATACCCCTCCATGGCGAGCTTGGCTGCGCCATAGGGCGAGGTGGGACGTGGCACCGTGTGTTCGTTGATCGGTCCTTCGGCCGCTCCCACCGCCGCGTTGGAGGAGGCGAAGACGAAGCGCTCCACGCCGCTCCGCCGACACAGGTCCAGGAGCGCCAGGCTGGCCACTACGTTTTCGGCCCAGTCCGCCGCCGGATCGGCGATGGAGGCGGGCACGCCCGTGCGAGCCGCCAGGTGCACGACCGCGTCGGTGCCGTTCAGGAGTCGCTCCATCTCGCCGCTGGCGGCCAGCCGCCCGATGTCGCCCGACACGATGGCGGCGGCCGTGCCGCGAAGCGATGCGGTGCCTGCCGCGCGGCCGTCGTCGACCACGGTGACCGCGTCGCCAGCGGCCTCAAGGGCACGCACCAGGGAGGCCCCGATGAACCCGGCCCCGCCGGTCACGAGGATGCGTCGAGCGGCGTTCGTGTCCATCCCTCCGTCAGCTCCGGCAAGGCGCGGCCGTCAGCTCCGGCAAGGCGCGGCCGATAGCCCGGGCGAAGCGCGGCCGAGTCTAGCAGCCGGTCGGTGACGCTATCCTGCCGGGGCATGACGGCGACGGGTGAGAGCATCACGGTGACCCAGCCCCGGTCGATCTCGTGGTCGTCCCGCGAACCGGCAGTGGCCGCCTTTCTGGTGGCCGCCTTCGTCATCCTTCGTTCCGCCGGCATGGGCACGCCGGTACCCGAAGTCTGGGCCGCTCTCGCCTCCCTCGTAGCGCTGGTCTCGCCGCTGGCAGGGTTCCTCGCGGCGGTGGCCCTGGGTCCCTTCGATGACTGGCCCGTCCTGGGCACGGAGGCCGGTGGTCGGGCCGTGCTCGTCGCGGCGCTGGCACTGTCTGTGGCCGTCCGCCTGTCGCGGGGGATGCGCGCTCCGACGCGGTCAGGGCTGACGGCGCTGCGTCCTCGGACGCGGTCCCCGCTGCAGACGCCGGCTGGCATGGCGCTCGGATCGGCTGCCGTCGTGCTCCTGGGCACCGGGCTCGGCGTGATGCACACGACACTGCGCTTCGGCACTGACCTGGGCTACCAGGCCGCTCAGCTCTGGGCGACGGGCGTCGGCATGGCGCTCGTGGTGCTCTTCATCGGCGCCTGGTTCGGCGCGCGGAACGAGCTTCGGCCGGTGCTCGTGGCCGCGGGCGCGGCCGTCGTGGGCGTGGGCTTCAGCCTTGTCTACCAGGTGATGCCCGCGTTTTTGGCCACCTCTCCGCTGGAGTGGTTGATCGTGGTCGAGAGAGGAGCGCGTCGGCTGGACGGCATCCTGGCCGCACCCAATGCCATGGCCATGCTCGCTCTCCTGCCGGCCTGCCTGTTGGTGGCTCGGCTGATACACGTGCGATCAGCCCTGGCGCTCGTCGTCGGCGCGGTCGTGATGTCGGTCCTGGCGGTGGGCGCGCTGGCGACCTCCAGCCGCTCGGCGGTGCTGGCCGTGGCGGCTGTGGCCGTGGCGTATGCCTGGCACATCCGGCGCTCGGCGGCCATCGTGATGCTGGTCGTAGCCGGTGTGGGTGCGGCCGTCCTGGTGCCACTCTACGTGGAGCAGCGCGCCGGGACGCCGCTGCCCGGTGCCGGCGACATCCTCCAGGACTTCTTCACGGCCGGCGACCGCATCCGGTCCGCAGGCTGGGCCGCGGCGATCCGCATGGCGCTGGATTCGCCACTCATCGGACAGGGCTTCCGCTCGTACCTGGTGCTTCACGAGCAGTTCGGAGACGCCGTCCAGACCGCGCCGCACAACGAGTGGCTGCGGCTGTACGCGGAGCAGGGCATCGTGGTGGGAACGGCCGGGCTGATCTTCCTGGGAGCGGCGCTGACTGCCTTTTGGCGGATGCGCGGATCTCTGGCGTTGGGGGCGTTCGGGACACTCCTGGCCTACGCCATCATGGCTGGCTTCAACAACCCGCTGAACTACGCCCAGCTCAACATCCCGACCTTCGCAGTGCTGGGCGTGGTGCTGGGGATGGCCGTCCGGCAGGGAGCGGCCCGCGCACCGCTAAGGATCGCCACCGGCCCGCCCGAAGCCGCCTCCGAAGGCCTCAGCGGCCCTGCTGCTGGAGCATCGAAGGGATCGTCCGCAGCAGGATCTTGAGGTCAAGCCAGAGGGACCAGCGGTCGATGTAGTCGAGGTCCATGGCCACCCAGCGATCGAAGAGCGGCTCGCGTCG
>JALZLU010000454.1 GCA_030858685.1 Chloroflexota bacterium
GCCGGCGACTCGGCACGACGATATCGTGGGACTCGGTGGGTCCCCCCGCCTGCGGCGACGGCACGACGCAGATCGCGGATCGGGATCAGCTCATGCGTGGACTACGGCGGCTCCCAGAGGGGCAGCGGGACATCGTCGTCCTGCACCACCTCTGCGACAGGCCCCTCGCCGACGTTGCCCGCACGCTCGGCGTACCCATCGGCACGGTCCGTTCCCGCCTCTTCTACGCCATGCGGGCTCTGCGGGCGGCCCTGGAGGCCGATGCACGACCCGCTCCTCGGTGCATGCCGGTGACGCCACCGGTCGTCTCGGAGTCGCGAGTGTCGGCGGTCTAGGATGACCGCCGTGAGCACCGCCGCCGATCCGCTCTCTGCTCGCGGAGCGGCTGCCCGCCCGGAGCGGACGACCCTGCCGCTGGCTCACCTGCTCAACCTCGCCGCCTACTGGCTGGGCATCACCGCCATCTGGGCCGGGCTGGACGCCACCATCCTGCCGACTCGCCTGGAGGAGATCTCAGGACCGGAGGCACTGGGTCAGGCCCTCGGCATCGTGACCCTCGCGGGCGTGCTCATGCCCGTCCTGGTACAGCCGACGATGGGCGTCATCTCCGACTACACGACGTCTCGTTGGGGGCGCCGCAAGCCGTACATCGTCATCGGCACGGTGCTGGACTTGGTCTTCCTGTGGGCCATGGCCACCTCGCAGACATTCATCGCCATCGCCGCGTTCTACGTGCTTCTCCAGCTTTCATCGAACTTCGCGCAGGGGCCATTCCAGGGCTACATGCCGGACTTGGTGCCGGCCGAGCAGGTCGGCCGGGCCAGCGGGCTGATGGGCCTGATGATCATTCTCGGCCAGGTCGGGGGGACGTTCATCGGCTCCCTGGGGCTGATCCTGTATCCGGAGGGGACGCCGGCCGCGGAGCGGATGTTCTGGCCGACCGTCGGCCTGGGACTTCTGGAGCTGATCACGATGCTGGGCCTGGTCTTCTTCATCCGAGACGGACCGAGCGGCCTGTCACGGGCGGGCCGCTCCTGGTTCGCCATCGCCCGCTCCGCCTGGGGCCGCGACGTCTTGCAGCAGCGCAGCTTCGTCTGGCTCGTGGCTTCGAGGCTCTTCTTCCTGGCCGGTACGGGCGCCATCATCCGTTTCGCGCTGCCCTACCTGGACCGGGCCATGGGCATGGGCGAGCAGCAGGCGGGCGGCTTCATCAACATCGCGCTCATCGCGGTCGTGGTGCCCACGGCACTGACCGTCATCCCCTCTGCCCGGCTCTCCGACCGCGTCGGGCGCAAGCCGGTGATCTACGGCGCCTGCGCGCTGGGCGCTGGCGGCCTGGCGGTGGTCGCGCTCTCACCGAGCATCGAGATCGCGTTGGTCGCCCTGGCCCTCGTGGGTGTCGGCGCGGGCGCCTTCCTGGCGGTCGACTGGGCGCTCATGACCGACATCATCCCGAAGGCCACGGCCGGTCGATTCATGGGCATCTCCAACGTGGGCACGGCCATGGCCGGACCGGTGGCGGCTCTCCTGGGCGGGCTCACCATGGATCTCGTGGCGCGCACGGACCTGGCCGCCAGTCCGCGCGCGGCCTACCTGGTGGGCGTCGTCTTCTTCGTGGTCGCCGCCGTCCTGCTGCGGCCAGTGGACCCCACGCGCCGCGACGGCGATGCTAACGGCCGATGACCCACATGCCGCGTGGTCACCGTTGGTGCGTGATGACATCGAGCGGCTGGACCTCCGACACTCGCGCGCGGACATCGGGCTGCATCGCCTGCGCCGCGGCGAGGGCGGTGTCGACGTTGGTCAGGCACAACGTACCCTGCGCGATGGCCGCGTGGCGGATGGCTGCCGCGTCGCGGACGGCGCCCGACGAGGGTGACGGCGTGTTGATGATCAGTGCCAGATCCGGCGACTCCAGCAGGTCCAGCATCGATGTCTGCGGTCCACTCTCTTCTCCCAGCCGCCCGACCTCTACCACCTCATGGTCCAGCGCGCGAAGTGCTGCGGCCGTGCCGCTGGTCGCTGCGAACCGATAGCCCGCGACCTCCAACGCTGCAGTCAAGCCCGACAAAGTCGTCTTGTCCCGATCCGCCACGGACAGCAACACCACGCCGCCGGCCGGCGGCAGCGTCCCGGCGGCCAGGAGCGCCTTGGCCATGGCCACGCGCGCGTCCTCATGGATCCCGATGACCTCGCCGGTGGACTGCATGGCCGGTCCCAATGCCGGATCCACGCCGATCAGCTTGGCCGTCGAGAAGACGGGCGCCTTGACGGCCACGAACGCCGGAGCCTCCCGCAAGCCCCCGGACCAGCCCAGCTCCTCCAATGATGCGCCTAGCGCCACGCGCGTGGCCAGCTCCACCATCGGCACGCCGGTGACCTTGGAGAGGAACGGCACCGTCCGGCTGGCACGCGGGTTGACCTCGATGAGGTAGACGCCGTCCTCGCGGACGATGAATTGCGCGTTCACCAGGCCCCGCGCACCGACGGCCAACGCCACGCGCGTCATGGCGGTGACGATCAGATCCTGATCGCCCGCAGAGAGGCGCTGCGGCGGAAATACACCGATCGAGTCGCCCGAGTGCACGCCGGCCGCCTCGACGTGCTCGATGAGACCGGGGATGAGCACCTCGCGACCATCGCTGACGGCGTCCACATCGACTTCCATCCCCTCCAGGTAGGCATCGATGCGCACGGGCCGGTCGTCCGAGACGATGGCCGCCGCCGCCAACTGTCGGGCCAGGTCGTCCGGTCCGTAGCTGGTGTCGATGGCCAGGCCGCCGATGACGTAGCTCGGCCGCACCAGCACGGGATAGCCGATGCGCTCGGCCACCACCAGCGCCTCCTCGATGGACACGGCCATGCCGCCCTCGGGCTGCGGGATGCCCAGCCGGTCCAGGAGGGCCGCGAACCGGCTGCGCTCCTCGGCCCGCTCGATGATCTCCATGTCCAGCCCGGGCATGGGCACGCCGACCGACTCCAACGCTTCAGCCAGGCCCAACGGCGTCTGCCCGCCGAAGGCCACCAGCGCAGGCAGCGGCGGCTCGCCGCCGAGTGACTCCGCCGCGATGACCTCCAGCACGCTCTCCGCGTCAAGCGGCTCGAAGTACAGACGCGTGGACGCGTCGAAGTCGGTCGAGACGGTCTCTGGGTTCGAGTTGACCATCACGGCCGCGATACCCTGGCGCCGCAGCGCATCGGCGGCCTGCACCGCGCAATAGTCGAACTCGATGCCCTGCCCGATGCGCACGGGGCCAGAGCCGATGACCAGCGCCGCCGGCCGCGCCACGGGTCCCGCCTCTGGCGGGGAGTCGGACGCCGCGTAGGTGGCGTAGAAGTAGGGCGTCTCGGCGGCGAACTCCGCGGCGCACGTATCGACCATGGAGTAGCCGGGGCGCAGGCCCATCACGACTCGGCGGCGCGCGATGGCGCCCTCCGCCACGCCGACCAGCCGCGCGATGTCTCGGTCGCCGAAGCCGGC
>JALZLU010000249.1 GCA_030858685.1 Chloroflexota bacterium
CGACGGGTATGGCCGCCGCCACCGCTCACGCCCTGGCCGAGGAGGGAGCGGCGGTGTTCGTCGTCTCCCGGACTCCGGAGAATGCGGAGGGCCTGGCCGGATCGATCACCAGCGACGGTGGCCGCGCTTCCTGGTATGCCCCGGACCTGACTGATGAGGACGCGGTGGAAGCCGCCGTGGCGGCCTGCGTGGAGACGCTCGGGAGGCTTGATGCCGTATTCAACGTGGCGGGCATCAGTGGCCGGCGCTTCGGTGACGGGCCGCTCCACGAACTGACGCTCGAGGGTTGGGAGACGGTCATGGCGGCCAACGCCACCAGCCACTTCCTGGTCAGTCGCGCGGCCGTGCGGCGGATGCTGAGGCAGGAGCGTGACGCTATCGGCCTGCGTGGCACGATCCTGAACATGTCCAGTGTCCTCGTGCGGCGGCCATCGCCCCGCTTCTTCGCGACGCACGCCTACGCCGCGAGCAAGGGCGCCATCGAAGCGTTCTCCCTGGCCGCGGCGGCCTCATATGCACCCGAGGGCATCCGCATCAACGTCATCGCGCCCGCCCTGGTGGCCACACCCATGAGCCAGCGCGCACAGGAGGATCCAGCCATCCGCGCCTACCTCGCCCAGAAGCAACCGCTGACGGGCGGGGTGATCGATGCCAACGACGTGACCGGCACGGCCCTCTACCTGCTGAGCGACGACTCCCGTGCCGTGACCGGACAGGTCATCGCCGTGGACGCCGGATGGAGCGTCAGCGAGCCCGACATCTGAACACCCACGGAAGGGTCACGTCCCTCCGCTCAGCCACTCGCCGCCGCGCATCACGCGCCCGACTGCGAGATCATCATCGAGCTCCACGATGTCGGCTCGGAGTCCGACGGCCAGCCGCCCACGATCCAGAGCGCCGATCATCGTGGCCGGGTTGCCCGACGCAGCGGCGGCGGCACGCGGCAGCGGCAGACCCGATCCCACCAGGTTCCGTACCGCGGAGTCGAGGGCGATGAGCGAGCCGGCCAGCGCGCCGGTCGAGCGCAACGTGCAGCGGTCTCCCTCGACCTGCACCTCCAGGGCGCCGATCATCCCCTGAGCCAGCCCGGTGCCCGCCAGCGATACGGCGTCACTCACGAGCAGCAGACGATCGGGCGGCTTGGTGCGCGTGATGATGGGCCACAACGCCGGGTGAACGTGGTGACCGTCGGCGATGAGTTCCACATACACGTCGTCCGCGGTCAGCGCGGCCACGGACAGGCCCGGCGCGTGGTGGTCCATGCCGCTCATGGCGTTGAAGAGGTGCGTCGTGCCGGAGGCGCCAGCCGCGTAGCCCGCCTGCGCGGCATCCAGGCCAGCAGCCGAATGTCCGGCGGAGACGGTCACTCCCCGGTCTCGCAGCCAGGCGATGAGCGCCAGCGCGCCGGGCGTCTCCGGCGCAACGGTCATCAGCAGGAGGCCGTCGAGCAGCGGCTCGAGCTCCGCCCGGTCGGTCGCCTCCGGGTCGCGGATCCAGGCAGGATCCTGCGCGCCCTTCCTGGCAGCGGAGATGAACGGCCCCTCGATGTTGAAGCCCAGCGGCTCAGCCCCGTCGCGCGGTGCGTTAGGCAGCCACCCCCGGACGCGCTCGGCGAAGGTGGCCAGATCGGGCAGGGAGGCCGTGACCGCGGTCGGCAGGAAGGAGGTGACGCCACGACGCAGCAGAGCGCGGGCCATGCCGTCCAGGTCTGCCGTCGGGCCCATCGCGTCGTGGCCGCCCCAGCCGTGGACGTGGACATCGACGAACCCTGGGGCAAGCAATGGGCCGGCGGCCTCCGCATCGTCCGGCTCCACCTCGACGATCCACTCATCCTCGATGCGGATGCGACCGGCAATGACTCGATCGTCGAGGATGAGGCGCCCGCCGACCGAACCGGGCCGGCCCAGCTTAGCCAGCGCCGGCTCCCGACGGCTGCGCTGTCGACGACCACTCCCGAGCGGGCCCTGCGCCTTGCACACTCGCCCCTGCACCGCCAACTGCCGACTCCGCGCCGTGGACGGCCGCTCCGATGGCGCCGGCCCAGGTGCCCAGCTCAGCGGTCACCAGTGTGACCCTGTCCAGCGAGGTGGTCAGCACCCGCCGACGCAGCTCATCACGGATCGGTCCGAGCAGCAACTCCCCAGCGGCCGCGATGCCCCCGCCGATGACCACGCGGTCGGGCGAGATGAGGGTGATCACATTGGCGATGCCGATGCCCAGGTAGCGACCGACCTCGCTGAGACCGTCAAGCGCGCGCTGGTCGCCGCGCCGCGCCGCCTGTACGGCCTCCCCGGCGGACGCCGCGCCACAGGCCGCGGCGATGCGGTCCGCTCTCGCGAAGGCCTCCAGGCAGCCGCGGTTTCCGCAGCCGCAGAGGGGCCCGTCGGGATCGATGGTCTGGTGGCCGATCTCGCCGGCGGTCCCATCGTGGCCCTGGTGCACCCGACCATCGATGGCGATGACGCCACCGACTCCGGTGCCCAGCGTCAGCCCGACCATGGACGAGGCGCCCCGCCCTGCGCCAAGACGGAGCTCGGCCAGTCCGAAGGCGCGAGCGTCGTTGATGAGCCGGCCGGGGAGGCCGAGTGCCTCGGCCATGGGAGCCGCCACCGGCCTGCCGGCCCACTCTCCCGGCACGTTCACCAGGAAGCGGGTCGTCCCCGCCGCGGGGTCGTAGAGTCCGGGGACGCCGATGCCCACGCTGCTCAGCCTGGGCCAGGAT
>JALZLU010000305.1 GCA_030858685.1 Chloroflexota bacterium
CGCCACACGGGTGCGAGCCGCCCGTCGGCGTGCAGGCACCTTTTCGGGCACTGCCTCCTCTGCCTCGGGCGAACCCGTGACCGCGCTGGCGGACGCGGCCTTCGCCCTGGCGGTCGTGCGTGGCGCACGCTTCCGGGCCGGACTCGCCGGAGCGTCCTGGGCTTCGGTTGGCAGCGGCTCCCTGTCTTCGCCAGACGCCGGCGCCTCGACGAGGGCGGGAGCCTCTACCGGGGTTGGAGCCTGTGCCTCCTCGGCGGGTCGATCGCTCGGGGCGTCCGGCCGCCCTGACCGCCTGGCCAGCTCTGCTCGCAGGAGCGCCTGCACCTCGGCCGGCACCTCGCTCCAGGGCTCGGCCTCCTGGCCTGGGCGCGTTGCCTGCTGCGGCGGACGCGGTTGCTGCGGCGGACGCGACTGCTGCTGCGGGGCAGCTGCCTCACGCATGAACGGCCTGTTCTGCCGGTTGGGAGCCTGTGGTCGCTGGTCACGGCCCCGCTGCCGGTCCGGTGGACGCGACATGTTGCCGGCAGCGGCTCCAGCGCCGCCGAACGATGAGACGCCACTGCGTCCGAAGCGCTCGCGGTCCAGGGCGGTGCGATAGGACCCGCCGCCGCGTCCGCCACGGTTGCCCTGGCAACCACCGCCGCTACGCCCGCCGCGGTTGCGCTGCTGCTGCTGACGCCGCTCGGCAAGGAGATACTCGGGGATCTCCGGCTCATCGAAGTCCTCTTCGTCCTCGGTCAGGGGCGTGGCCGTGAGCGGTGCGGCAGGCACGCCCATCTGCGAATCCCAGACCGATCCGAACGTGGAGTGCTGGGGGATGGCCACCGGGCTCTCGTCGAGGAACTCCTCGTCATCTTCGGGCGCCTCGGATGAGTCACTCACGGCGGCCGTCTCCGTGATGTCGGCGACGACGGCCGGTTCGATCATCACGGGGCCGGCCGTTTCCGGCTGTCCATCCTCGCGACGACCTCGTCCGCGTCCGCGACCGCCGCGACGGCGACGGCGACGGCGACCGTCCGCGTCGGTCTCCATCTCGCTGCCCTCCGCGGCACTCCCGGCAGCCTCAGCCGAGGCGACATCCGGCTCTTCCATGAGTCCCTCGTCCCGCTCGTCCTCCTCGGGGCCGACCCTGCTCAAGCGTTCGCCCGGCAGCACGATGATGTTGCCCGGCAATTCCTCGGCTTCGGAGATGTCGGGCGCATCGGCGACAGGCGCGATGGCGGCCACGCGCTCCGGTGTGCGCCGCGGCGTGCGACGTCGACGGGCGGCCCCTTCGGTCTCCTTGTCGGGCACTTCGGTCATGGACAGATCGCCTTCGGCGGCAACGCGGCGCCCGCTGCGGGCGCCCTTCTCCACGCGCGCCACCTGGGTGATGTCGATGAAGACGTCCGCTACCTCGATGAGGTCGGAGCTGGTGTTTCCCCGGAAGCTGATGACCTCGACACGGACGCCCATCTGCTGCACGGCCCGGATGGCCGGCGCGAAGTCACCGTCGCCGGAGATGACCACAGCGATATCGAGGTGGGTGGCCATGCGCATCATGTCGACCACCAGCTCGATGTCCAGGTTCGCCTTGATGCGACCGTCGCCGTACTTGCGGATGTCCTTGGAGATGACCTTGTAGCCGCTACGGGACAGGAAGGAGTGGAACTGGCGCTGGTTCTCGTTCTCTGGATCGAGGCCGGTATAGGCGTAGGCACGCACCAGATCGCGCCCGGCAGACGCCGACTTGAGTAGCGTGACGTAATCGATATCCACGCCGGCCGCCTTGGCCGCATAGAAGATGTTCGCCACGTCTACGAAGACGGCTACGTTCTTGCTCACGCAGGACTCCTGTCATCGGTTGGAAGGGCCATCGGGACCATGGGTCCACGACTCGGCGAAGAGCTCGCCGGGATGACCGTCGCGTTGGGCGGATGGATCAGCTGGCGCACGAGGTCCGCGACCCCTTCGACATGGGACTCACCCAAGGCCTGCCGTTCGGGCAGGGGCGGGTAATGACACCGACGTCCGGTCGCACCGGTCGCGGGCCTGGGATGCTCCGTCCGTTCGATCTCCCCTGTGGGTTCCCGGTGCATGCCCAAGGCATGGACCGCGTCTTGCCACCGGGTGGATGGACCCGTCGGGTCCGTCTCGTGCCGGTGAAAGCGCACGAATGAGGTCCGGAGCGCGCCGCTCCGAGTCCCCGGGATTCGTCAACCGAACCAGGGCGACCGTTCCGGGGGCGCTCAGGACGTCTTGCATTCGAGACGCCGCTGGCTATGATACGGCATCGCGTCAGCGACCATGTGGGCGCGCGCACCGTTCGTAGACATCCACGATCCTGCTCGAGCAGGGGAAGAGGGGTCGCTCCCAGTAGCGACCTGGCGGCCGTCACCTGAGGGTGGTACCGCCCCCACGGAGTCGCCTCGAGCTTTACGACACGGCGCGCCTACCACGTCGCCCGGCCCTGGTCGGACCGGCACGATGAGCATCAAGGAGGAGATCCACAGATGAAGTCCATGAAACTAGGCAGCGTCGCCTTTGCGGTGATGCTGGCCGCGGTGGCCTGCACCCCGGGTGCGGCCCCCACGGGCGGAGCGCCCACGGGTGGCGCCAGCGCAGCCCCCACAGATGCGGGCAGCGCGGCCCCCACGGACGCCGGCAGCGCGGATCCCGGCTCGGCCCCCCCGGCCGGCGAGTTCGGCACGGTGACCATCGCTGATGGTGAGCCGATCCTGCTCGGTACGGCCATGGTCGTGACGGGCGCCAACGAGGCTCTTGGTCTCGACAGCCTGTACGGCGTTCAGGTGGCGGCTCAGCTACGTCCCGAAGTCGCCGGTCATGCCGTCGAGTTCAACGATCAGGACGACGGCTGCAGCGCCGAGGGTGGCCAGACGGCCGCACGGGCGCTCGCCTCGGACCCCCAGATCGTGGCCGTCATCGGCACCAGCTGCTCCAGCGCCGGCGTGCCCGCCGCGGAGATCC
>JALZLU010000309.1 GCA_030858685.1 Chloroflexota bacterium
GCGAAGCGCAACCAGTTCCACAGGATGAACCGATGGTCGCCCAGGATGGCGCCCTTGAAGAGCTCCAGGGCGAGCGTCAAGACGATGGTCGTCGCGAAGAGCTGTGCCATCACCACGACCTCCTCGCGCTGGGCCGACAGCGCAAGCGGAAGCACCGCCACCGAGACCGCCACACCCAGTGCCGCGAAGGGGGCCAGCAGCATCAGCCAGCTCCCGATCAGGACGCCGCCTTGGTCGGGGCGGCGCGCGAGATGGAACGACGCTGCCTGGTTGCAGCCCATCGCGAAGACCCAGGTGGCCACCTGCGTGAAGGCCAGGATGGCCGCCACCTCGCCACGGCCGGCGATACCCAGCAGCCGCACGATGATGATCCCGGTTATGAGGTTGACGACCAGGGTCGCCACCGTGAACAGGTAGCTCAACGCAACGTCTCGCACGAGGCGGCGGGCAAGGAGTCCTCGGATGAAGGCGATCACGCGCGGGTCGCCAGCGTCCTGCCCACGAACGGACGATGCGTGCCGGGTCGCTGATCGGCCGGGCTCATGAGCATCCCCGCCTGGAGCCCCGAGCGCGAGTCACGGGTGTGCAGGGTCGAGGTCACCGAAGTCTCGTGGAGCCCGGATGGTAGTGCATCGATCCGCACCCTCGTTGAGGCTGCGCTGAGGAGCCGGTTCGGATCTGACTGGGCAAACGATGCATAGTCGGACGCAGCGAGACGCAGCCGAGATGCGGGAAAGGAAGTCAAGTAGCGATCTTGGTGTCTCCTGCGCCTATCATCAAGACCAATGGCGCCGTGGTCCTGGATCGTCGGAGGCGGCTGCGGAGCGTGTTCCTAGGCGTTCCCGAGCTCTCGGAGCCGCTGGGTCCTCGGCGCAAGCTGCGGCTCGCCGGGGAGGTCTACGTCGCCTACTGCCATGTGCGCTGGTGGCTGAGGCGCCACGAGATCGGCGAAGTGCTGCGCAGGCTGCGCGGCTGGGGCCCGGTGGACGTCGGCGTGGCAAGCTGCGAGGGGGATGACGTGCGTCAGATCCACCTGTCCGGCCTGCGACTTGGTCGCGCCGTCATCCACTCGCTGCACCTGCTGCCTACCGACTCGCGCTGCCTCATGCGCTCGCTCGTGCTGACCGGACTGCTCGCACGCCGTGGGATCGCGAGCTCGCTGATCATCGGTGTGAGGCCCGAGCCCGAGTTCTCCGCTCACGCGTGGGTCGAGCACGCCGGTGAGCCTCTCCTCCCCCCGGGAGACCCGGACCTCGGCCGGCTGACCGAGCTCTGACCGGGTCCACGGGTGACGGCATGGTGCTACAACGCGTTCGGTCTGAGCCTGCGGTCCGAACTGCGCTTGCGCGGGATGGCCACGGTGGATTCCTGCGGCGGCGACACCGTCGCGCTGCGCCTGAGCGACCCGGACGAGATCGACCGGGCCTGGACGGGGACCGCACAGGAGGTTGTGGGCACGCTGCCTGACGGCTCCCGCTGCGTCGCAGAGCTCGCCCACAGCGGCATGCGTCGCCTGACCTACGGCGACCGGGCCGTCTACCTGCTGTCCGCCGACACGAGGACCATCCTCTGCGCACCCGAAGACGTGACGGAGCCCTCGTGGCAGCGCTTCCTGCTCGACGCGGTGCTGCTCAAAGCCAGCGAGGCGCACGGGCTGGACGCGCTGCACTCCAGCGCCGTCGAGGGACCGAACGGGGTGCTCGCCTTCGCCACGAGCTCGGGAGGGGGCAAGTCGAGTCTCGCCGCCGAGCTTGTGCGCCGCGGGCACGCGTTCTTCACAGACGATGCGCTGACGATGGACCGCTCTGCTGGGCACGTCCGCGCGCATCCGGCGCCGCCGCTGATGAACTTCCCGCTCCCCCATCCCGAGGGCTTTCCCGCCACCGATCTCGGAGTGGTCCAGGCGACCTTTGGGCCGGAGGCTTGGGTCGCCGTCCACAACGCGGCCAGCGAACCGCGCCGGGTCGCGTCGATCCATCTGCTCGAACGCCGGTCCGGGCTGCGACCGGGCCTTGACCGTCTGCCTGCCAGCCCCGTGCACCTGCTGCCGCATGCCTTGAGCGGAGGAGGGTCGCCCGCGAACGCAACCCGGCGCTTCGAGCTGCTCGCCGATCTGGCCGCCGACGCCGCGATCTATCGCCTGCGTGCCGAACCAGAGATCGGTGTGGCCCAGTTGGCCGATCTGGTGGAGGGCGCGCTGTGAGAGCCGCGCCGCCGGCGTCCACGGGCAGTAGAGCGGTAGGGTGCCTGCGCTCCGGTGGGCATGCTGGTCGACCGATGTCGACATCGCGAAGGAAGGATGTGGAGAGCGTGCGGGAAGCAGGGTCGCCGAGCAAGATTGAGGTCGACTCGCCGGCGTCCGCCGTCACGCCGGACGAGGGGCGTTGGCGTGGGGTCGCGTTCGGGCTGCAGCTCGAGGCCAACTTCCACGCACGGGGTGTGCTGGAGAAGCACGGCGATGGACCCGACCGGCTCCCGGACGGGCCGGCGCGCGCCTGCTCGCTCGCGCTTGTCTGCGCTGAGGCGCTGGAGGCGGAATGGCCGCGGGAGGAGGCGCTGGTGCTGCGTGACCTGCGCGATCGCTCCGAACGTCGGCTGCTGACCATCGAGGAGCACCCCGAAGCTGGGTACCGCCTCGACGCTCCGGGCTACGGGCGCTACCTGGTGGCGCGCCACGGGAGGCGCGTCCTCTGCGCTCCGAGCGATCTGCCCGACTGGGAGTGGCAGGCCTTCATGATCGGGCAGGTGCTGCCCCTCGCGGCCGTCCTGCAGGGACTCGAGCCGGTGCACGGCAGCGCCGTCGCCCTCGGCGATCACGTGATCGGGCTGGTCGCGGACTCGCACGGAGGGAAGAGCTCCTTGGCGGTCAACCTCATCCGCCGCGGCGGCGTTTTCGTCGCCGACGACGTGCTCGCGCTGGAGCGCGCGGATGGGCGGATCCTCGTCCACCCGGGCCCGACGCTTGCCAGCGTGCGCCACGCCGAAGCCACCGCCATCGGGCCGGCGGCGCTTGCGCGACTGGGAACGGTCGTGGGCCATGACGAGCACGAGCTGCGGGTGGCGATGAAGCGCGAGCCACGGACGCTGGGCCTCGCCGCGCTGTACTTCATCCAGCGCTCGGAGCACGAACCCGACAGCCCCGTGCGAGAGATCGAGCCTGATCCGCGACTGCTGCTGGGCAACACGTTCAACGGCTTCGTTCGCACGCCCGCCCGGCTCGTCCGCCAGCTCGACCTGTACGCGCAGCTTGCGCGCACCGTGCCGACCTTCGGGGCGATCGTGTCGCCGGCCATGGACGCCTACGGGCTTGCGGGCGGCATTCAGGCTCATGCCTCGAGCGTGATCGAGGCCGCGTCGTGAACCGGGCGATCGCGGGCGTCTACGACCGCTTCGCCTCGGGCGACGCCGCCGCCCGGGCCGCCGTGGTGACCCGGGCGCTGGAGCCCGACGGGGCAGCGCAGGTGATGCACGACGGGCCGCTCGCGGTCGCCTGGACGGGCGCGGCGGGCGACATGGGCGCCGCGGGCGCCGCCTCAGACGCTCCATTCTGCCTGCTCGACGGACACCTCTACAACCTGGGGACGCTGGCCGAGCAGGCCGGCCTGCCCCCCGCGCAGACCTCCGAGCGCGTGCTGGCCGGGTCCTATGCGCGCTGGGGTGAGGCGATGTTCGAGCAGCTGCGCGGAGATTTCGTCGTGTTGGTCTGGGACTCGCGGGCCCGGCGCCTGATCGTCGCGCGCGACCAGGTCAACGCGCGCCCGCTCTACGTGCGCATCGTCGGCGACCGGGTGCTGTTCGCCTCGGAGGTACGCAACCTCCTGCGCCTGCTCCAGCGGCGCCCGGGCCCGGACGATGCGGCCGTCGCGCACTGGCTGCGCCACAGCCGGGTCCCGCCCGACCGCACGCTCTACGAGGGGATCACCCGCGTGGAGGCCGGGCAGCTCCTGCGGATCGTCGACGGGCGCCCCGAGCTGCGCCGCTACTGGACTCCGAATCCGGGACCGCAGCTCCAGGGCTCGCGGGCGGAACTCGCAGAGCAGCTACGCGCCCAGGTCGTACGGGCTGTGGAACGCCGCTGCGTGAGCGGCACGACCGCGGTCATGCTCAGCGGCGGGCTGGACTCCACGACGCTGGCGGCGGTGGGTGCCCGCTGCCTCGGCGCCGAGAAGGCTCCGGTCGCAACCTACTCGATGACCTTCCCAGACGATCCGGCCAGCGACGAGGCGCCCCAGATCGATCTCACGACCGCCCGGCTCGGGCTGGCGAACACCCGTATCGCCGTGAAGGCCAGCGGCATACTGGCCGGCTCGCTGGAGTACCTGAGGACCTGGGAGCTGCCTCCGGCCGCCTTCACGCTTTCCTACTGGCTGCCCCTGGCGCACCGGGTGGCCGCCGATGGCGTGAGGGTCATCCTGGACGGCGAGAACGGTGACGACCTGTTCGGCTATTCGCCGTGGCTGGTCGCGGACGTGATCCTGCGCGGACGACCGCTTGCCGCCGCCAGGCTGCTGCGGCGAACGCCGCAGCGGAGCTCGGCGCCGGCGCGCACGCTGCTGAGCGACGCCTACACGCTCGGGATCAAGGGCAGCATGCCGCCCGCCGTGCACCGCGCAGTCCATCGTCTTCGCGGCCCCGCGGACTACGCGCCCCCATGGTTGAACGACCGGACCGCCAAGACGTACTACGAGAGCTTCCTACCCTGGGACTGGAAGCTGGCAGCGCAACCGCGGTGGTGGGCCAACCGCGTCGCCACGCTGATCACCGACGCCTTTCCCGCCGGCCTCTACGACCACGCCCGGCGGCGGGCGGCCATGGCGGGACTCGACCGTCGCCATCCCTTCGCCGACCTCGACCTGATCGGCTTCGTCCACCGGCTGCCGCCCGAGCTCGCCTTCGATCCGCAGTTCAACCGGCCGCTACTGCGCGAGAGCATGGCCGGCCTGGTGCCCGACGAGATCCGCCTGCAAGCGCCGAAGATGAACCTCAACACGTTCTTCGACGACTCGCTCGCCATCGATCTGCACGTCATGCGCCGTCTCCTTTCGGATGCGAACGCCGAGCTGCAAGCCTACGTGCGCCCGGAGGCGCTGCGTGAGCTCTTCGCCGACACCGCGATCCGGTCGGCCGAGGGCGAGAAGCTGGGCTACCGCGCGTGGCGCTTCATGGAGGTGGAATGTTGGTTGAGGTCGCAGGAGCGCCCCTCCTTCGTCGACGAGCTGCTCGCCACGAACGAGGTGGCAGGGCCCCGCTATGAGCTCGTGCGGAGGCCAACTCCGCCCGACCGGTGAGTGGCGAAGCTCTCGCCGCCTCCGCCTTCCCCGTTGACCGATCCGGTCGAAGCCGCCTGCTACTTTTTCGGTCCTTGCGCCTGGGTCGAGCCGGTGTACTCTCGAATCTGGTTCATAGGCCACCGTGGCCACGATCGATAGGAGCAACATGTACGAGCAGCCCAAGGTCCGCGACTATGGCGACCTGACCGATCTGACCGCCGTCACTGATGGCGGCGAGGAGATCGCCATCAAGAGCAACAAGGTAGGCTGAAACGTCGCGCCCGTCAGGGCGCACGCAGCTCTACGCCTCGGCGGGCCACCCGCCGGGGCGTCTTGCTATCTGCGGTAGTCTCGCCCGTGTCACGTTCCAGCGGAGACCCCCTGAGGCAGGTTCCGGAACGCGACGAGCAGCGAGCGCGCACGGATCGCGCTGTCGCCAGCAGGCAGTCTGCGGTACCCGACATCGCGGTGGCGCTGGCGGCGCACGACAGCACGGTCGGTCGCCGCGTCGCCGAAACTCTCTTAGAGCATGGTCTAGGGCTGATCGCGCGAGCCACCTCCGCGGAGCAGTTCGTCGCCGCGTCACCCGGCATCGACGTCGTCGTGCTGGCGGGCCCGGCTTCGAACTCACAGCGCGTCGCGGCCATCCAGCTCGTGCGTGAGCGGCTTCCCGGCGTAGAGACCGTGGTCGTTTCCGCCGCGCCGGGGGGCAGAGGGGTGCGCAAGGCCCTGAAGGCGGGGGCGGCAGGCTTTGTGTTCGAGGCTGACCTGACGAGCACGCTGGCGATCACGGTTCGCGCGGTGGTCGCCGGGCAGGTTGCGATCCCGCGCCAGCTCATTCACCACATCGACAGGCCCGCGTTGTCGCCGCGGGAGAAGCAGATCCTCGGCATGGTGGTGCTGGGCTTCCAGAACCAGGAGATCGCCGCCAAGCTGCATCTGGCCGAGGCCACCGTGAAGGGTCATCTGTCCTCGACCTTCAAGAAGCTCGACGTCGGCTCGCGAAAGGAGGCCACGGCGTTGGTCCTGGATCACCGGGAGGGGCTCGGCCCCGGAATCCTGACCATGCCGGGATCCGAGCAGGCCCCGGACATCGAACGCGGGGCATGAGTCGTCCCTGGTCGGGCTTGTGGGCGACCTCCTGAGCTCACTGCGCCAGGCCTCCCGCTCGCTGTGACGCGTCAGCGTGCGACGCGCCGGTAGGCCTCGAGCATCGCGCCGGCATGCGCCTCGGGCGCGAACCGCATGGCGGCGAGGCGCGCGGCCCGCCCGACGTCGGCGCGCCGAGTCGGGTCGCGGAGCAGATCGGCAAGAAGTCCACCCCAGGTCTCGGGGTCACGCGGCGCCAGCAGGAAGCCGGTCCGGCCGTCGTCGATGATCTCCGGCGGCCCGCCGCTGGCGGTGGCAATCACGGGGAGGCCCATGGCCATGCCCTCCACGACGACCCGGCCGAAGGCCTCCTCCCATGAGGGGACGAGGAGCACGTCCA
>JALZLU010000312.1 GCA_030858685.1 Chloroflexota bacterium
CGACGGGCCTCATCGGCATCCTGCGACGGCTCAACCGTGGCGAGGACCAGGCAGGCAAGCCCATCGGCGCGCCGGCCGGCTTCACCATCGCCTGTGCCCTGGACCCCACCGCGGCCGACCCTGACCACGAGGTGGAGCGGCTGGCCGGCAAGCTCGACGCGGGCGCGGACCTGATCATGACCCAGCCCATCTACGCCCGCCCCCAGTGGGAGCGCTTCATGGAGCGAGCGTCCCTGCGCTGGGGCGACCGACTGCCGAGGCCCGTGCTGCTGGGCGTGCTGCCCCTGCACACCGCGCGTCACGCGGAGTTCCTGCACAACGAGGTGCCCGGCATCACCATCCCCGACGAGGTCCGGGCGGCGATGCACGCGGCGGGCGACCGGGGCGCAGAAGTGGGCCTGGAGATGTCCCTTGAGCTGCTCACGGAGATGCGCTCGCTGGTGGACGGCACCTACATCATGCCCTCCTTCGGGCGCTACGAGATGGGCGCAGAGCTGGCGCGCCGCATCCGCTCGACGGTCCCTGAGGCTGAGGCCGCGCCGGCCTGATCGGCGAACCTGCCTTCGGGTACCGTAACGGCCGGGGATCGACCGGCGAGGGGCACTCCGCGAACGAGGGACAGGTTGAAGGGACGTTGGAGCGCTCTCGCGGTCGGCACCGCCGCCGTGATCTGGCTGCTGGCCTTCACGGCCATCGTGTCAGCGGCCGCGGCGCCGCCCTTCCCCGACCCCCAGCCTGACCGGCTGCTGTACGACACGGCGGACCTCTTTCCGGGCGAGGCGCGCCGCGCCTCCAACCAGGTGCTGCGCGACCTGCGTGACCGCACCGGCACCACGGTCGTGGTCTACACGCAGACGAAGCCGACGGCGGTCACCAGCGAGGACGCCACCGGAGATGCTGCTGCGCTGCTGGAGGCCTGGGAGCTGGCCGACACGGACGCGACGGCGCTGGTCTGGAACATGGACGCGGCTGCAGGGCGAGGCGTCATCGGCAGTGCCGCCACGCCGTCTCTGGCGGCACGCGGCATGGACGCAGAACGTCTCCGCTCACTGGTCGAGGATGCGACCTCCGACGACCTGGCTTCGGGCGACTGGCTGGCTGCTCTCACGCGCTTGACCGTGGCCATCTCCCTGGCGCTGCCGCCCGACCCGGTCGCGGTCCCGTCGCCCAGCGGGGGTGTGGTGCCATCGCCGCGGCCCGTGGAGACGCCGCCGCCGGGCGGCTTCCCGGGTAGCGGGCCTGCCCCCGCAGCGGGGCCGCCCTTCCCCGACCCCGTGGTCGGCCAGGTGGTGTACGACTTCGCGGATGTGTTGCATCCCGCCACGGAAGTCGGGGCCAGCGACACCATCGAAGGCATCGAGGCGCGCACCGGGGCGGAGGTCGTGGTCTACACGCAGGTCAAGCCGTCGAGTGACACTTCGGCCAGGGCCGAGCAGGACGCCATCGCGCTGATGGACCAGTGGGGAGTCGGCCGGGCAGGCTTCGACGACGGGCTGGTCATCCTCTTCGATATGGACGAGCCGGCCGGCTGCCACGGTCAGGTCCAGCTGTACGCCGGTCCCGGCTATCGCGCCACGTTCCTCAGCAACGAGGAGCGCCAGGCGATCTTCGAGGACGAGATGCTGCCGCTCCTGCGCGGCTGTGATCTTGATGGCGCGCTGGGCGTGGCCCTGCAGCGCATCGATGCCAATGCCACCCCAGAACATGCCCAGACGTTGGAGCGCGGACGGCAGGTCAACGCGGTGCTCGGCCTGCTCGGCGCGCCGCTCGCGTTCCTGCTGCTGGTGGGCTGGGCGGGCAGCTCCTGGCTGCGTTACGGCAAGGACCCCATCTACCTCGATGATGATTCGATCCACATGTCGGCCCCTCCGGCCGAGTTGACGCCGGCCGCCGGAGCACTCCTGATGGACGGTCGCTCATCGCGCCGGATGCTGACCACGGCCATGCTGCACCTCGCCAGCCGCGGCGAGCTGTCCTTCCGCAAGCACGACGGGCTGCTGCGCGACAAGGTCGGTGTGTTCGTGCTGGACCCTGACGACGATGATCCGCCGCTCATCCGCAACCGGCGAAAGCTGCCCACCTCGGCCGCTGAGGACTATGCCCTGGCACGCCTCCAGACACTCGGTCGCAAGGACGCCGAGGGGTACATCGAGCCGGATGAGTTGCTCGAGTTCGGAAAGTTCGTGGACAAGTTCGACGATCGAGTCGAGGCTCACGTGGCTCGCCAGAAGTGGTTCAGGGAAGCCCCCAGCAAGTCCATCGAACGCTGGAGCTTCCGTGGAGGGATCGCCCTGGTGGCCGGCTTCGTGCTGGGCGTGGTGGGCGTCGCGCTGCCCTCGTCGGGCATCCTGCTGGTGGGCGTGGGGGTCGGGGCGGCGAGCGTCGTGGTGCTGATCCTGGCGCGGGTGATGCCCGCCCGGACGATGCCCGGCGCCATGCTCTACGCCATGCTCGCGGCTTACAGGCGCACGCTGCACAAGACCATGGAGCAGGCACGCTCCATGGATCAGGTGGTCACCGACGCGCGATTGCCCTGGCTGGAGACACCGGACCAGGCCGCCGTCTGGTCAGTGGCGCTGGGGCTCCAGGATGACGTCCAAAAGGTCCTCGAGCGCAGCATCGAGGACGTGGGCGAAGGGCGGGCCAGCTCCGGTGCGGTATGGGCACCGGCCTGGTACGGCGGCGGCGTCGCGGGTGCCGGCGCGGGCAGCGGGTCGGGCGGCCTCGGTGGCCTCGCGCCAGGGCTCATGGCTGCCTCGGCGGTGCCCGACTTCGGCGGCATGATGTCGGCCATCGGCACCATCGGCGACTCGCCGGCTTCCTCGGGCTCCGGATCGAGCGGCTTCAGCGGCGGCAGCGGCGGCGGTGGCGGAGGCGGCTCCGGCGGCGGCTTCTAGGCAAGCCTCAGCTGCTGAGGTTCGTCCTCGACCGGTCTGTGGGCCCGTGATGCCCGCTGGCTTCGCCGTGTCGGTCTGCAGCGTCCAGCATTCGCGCTCACTAGTGAGGCAGCGGCCGCGACCTGCCGCGAATGGCTCGCCGAGCAGGCGTCCAAGCGTCTTCGGTGCCAAGATCGGTTCCGGCGTACAGCACGATGACCCCGTCCCCCTGCCAGACTTGGCACTGCCTAGCCACTCGATGAAGGAACTGCCCACGTGCGAGGCGCGCTTGGAACTCGATGGAGCAGCCGTTGATGGAAAGCCATTCCTGGGGCCGTCCCGAGGAGCGGCTGGCCGGCACGCGAGGCGCCGTCGTGGTCGTGTCCACTTTGCTTGGATGCACGGCCGCGCTGGGAGGAGTGGGTCTACTGAGCCTCGCCTGGGGCCATTGGCAACTCGGTGTGCTCGCGCTGCTCATCATCGTCGTTCAGCTGCCGCTGTCGCGATGGGTACTCCACCGTTCTTCGACCTGGCGCCCCGCCCAGCGGGTCATCGCCTACTTCAGCCTGACCATGGCGTGGGTCGGCTCGATCATCGGAGGCTTCGCGGTGCTGGATATCTCAGTCGTAGAGGTGGTGGCCCTTTAGCCAAGAGGTCGGGTCACACGGCAGCCAGGCCCGTGCCCGAGTACCGGCAACGGCTCGAGCCCTGGTCGAAGCCGGTCAGGCTCGGTCGGTGCTGGCGCGATAGACTGCCGGCATGGGTGCTGCCGAGACGATGGAGACGTTCTTCGAGAAGCTCAACGAGGGTGATCGAAAGGCCGCCGTGGAACTGATGGACGAGCGAGCCGAGATGCGGGTCCATGTCCTGGGCAATGTCCGGACGATGCGCGGCGTGGAGCAGGTGGGCGGCTGGTTCCTGCGCGCAGACACCGGATTGCGCATGATCCCGGGCCAGGTTCGCGAGACGGGCAACACCTACGAGGCGGACCTGCTCGTGCTGCGTCCCGGCGCTCCCTCACAGCACCTGGACGCCACCTTCCGCGTGGAGGCAGGCCGCATCACGGCCATCAACCTCGCCCCAAGATAGCCGCCGCCCTGCGGCGGCGCCTCGGTCAGGGTGCTTGGCTCTCCTCTTCGACCGCCGGTGAGCCGTCGCCACCTGGGCCTGGTGAAGCCGTCTCCCCTCCCGGGCACTGGAAGTCATCCTCCGGGATGAGCAGCTCCTGGCCAACCTGCAGCCTGTTGACGTCCTCGATGTCGTTGAAGCAGGCCACCTGCTCCACGGTCAGCCCGAACATACGCGCGATGCGCAGCATGTTGTCGCCGCCGACCACGACGTAGACCTGCGGCGTGGGCTCCGGCGGCGGCGTTGGTACGGGCGTGGGCGTGGCCACGGCGGCCTGTGACGGCGTCGGCGTGGGATCGGCCGGATCGGTGCCCGCCAGGAAGCCCGGCAGGAAGTACAGCAGAAGGGCCGCCAGTGCCAGGCCAACGATCCCCACAGCGATGGGCGGTGTGCCCTGCATTCGCATGCGAGTCGTCAGGGTGGGATAAGCCTCGTGGCGTCGGGGCTGGCTCCACTCGGGCTGGTCCTGCGGGCGCCGCGGCGGCGCCGGTCGGGCCTGACTGCCCAGGCGGGATGGGCCGCGTGAGGGCCTGGGAGGTTGTTCGGTCGCCGCCTGGCGCGGATCGACCGGCTGGGTCATCGGTGGGAGCCTGCTGCCCACCGGCTGCCCGATACGTGAGCGACCGGCCAGGAACGAAGGCGCGGAGGAGGCCGGAGCCAGGGGCACCGTGGGTCGATCGGCGTCGCCTGTTCCGGACCGGTCGCTGTCCACACCGCCGATGCTCAGGTCGCGATCGGGCGGATCGGCCGCCCCGAGTGGATCGGGTGGATCGTCGAAAGCGCCCATCTGCTCGGCGCTCCAGGGCGGCGGTGCCGCCCAGCCACGGGACGCAGGATCCGTGGGACGCTGTGA
>JALZLU010000319.1 GCA_030858685.1 Chloroflexota bacterium
GTGCTCGGCAGTCGGCGCTTTCCGAGCTGGAGGATGCAACGGAAGCGATCCAGGCTCCGTTGCAGCGGCTGGAGCACGGACTCCATCCGTGGGTGGCCTACCTCATCGTCCCGCTGTTTGCGCTGGCCAACGCCGGGGTCGCCCTGGGAGACAGCGCCGGGAGGGCAATCGGCAGTCCCCTCGCTTATGGCATCGTGGTGGGGCTCGTGGTCGGTAAGCAGGTCGGCATCCTGGCCGCGGCGTGGGCGGTCGTGCGGTCGGGGTGGGCCGAGTTGCCTGCCGGCGTGACGTGGCGACACATCTGGGGCGCGGGTTGGCTGGCGGGCATCGGCTTCACCATGTCCCTGTTCATCGGCGAGCTGGCGTTTCCCGGTGATGCGGCGCTGCTCGACGTGGCCAAGGTGGCCATCCTGGCGGCATCGTTGGTCGCCGGTCTGGCTGGCTGGCTCGTGCTGCGCACGGCCCCGAAGGTTTGAAGATCCTGCTTCAACCGCCAGTGGTGCGCATCCAGGAGCGGAAGGCCTCGATCAGGCCGAGCTTGCTCATGGTGGCGTTGACGTAGGGGACGTCGTACTGGGCGGCGGTCTCCTTGATGGCCGATGTCTTGTGCGCCACGAAATCGGTGAAGACGATGACGCCATCCAGCTTCCCGGCCTTCACCATGGCCTTGAGGTTGTGCATCGAGGGCGGCTCCGCGCGGGACGACTCGCGCCACTCCGAGTCTCCGGAGAACCCCAGTTGGTGCCGCAGCTCGTCGTACCACTCCTGCCGCTGGCCGCCAACGATCAGGAAGCGTTTACCGCTGACAGCACGGCCGACGTCGCCGAGCGCCTCGCGGTCCATCTCGTCCGCGATGCGCTGACCGATGGCGCTGTTTGCGATCGCCCGATCAAGATCTGTCAGAACAAGCTCGGCCAGCGCCTGCGTTTCCTCATCGGCGCGACGGAGGTTCTGGCGCACGAACCCGGCCCGGCGAACGGCATCGGTCAGCTGATTGGCCTGGCGGTGATCCTCCACGAAGCGCACCGCGGATTCGATGGCGCGGGTGATCGGCTCGCGATCCGGCACCAGCTGCGCAATGGCATGCACGATCTCGGTGCCGATGGTGTGGCGATCCAGGGTCGCCAGGTGATCGGTCTTTTCGAGCAGGCGATACAGGCCGGGCACGTCGCCACCGCGCGTCAGGCTGGTGGCCAGCCGCTGCGCCACGTCGCGGGCCTCGCGATCCTCCAGGGTCAGCCAATCGAGGTCGAGGGCCAGGGTCGCGCCAGCGGAGTCATTCAACGTCAGCCGGTTCTCGGCGACGGCGACAACCAGCGCGCGAAGGGTGAGATCGGGCTCGATGACGCCCCACAGCTGAAGGACGCCGATCAGCGGCCTTCCGGTCAGATGGGCAGCCACGGTCGCGAGCCATCCGGCCATCTCCTCGTCCGGCACCACGGCCAGCAGCTCTTCGGTGAGCTCCAGCACGCGCGCCGATGCCAACCCGGCGATCATCGTGGCGAGCGACCGAACCTCGTCGGCAGACGGACGGATGGTGGTGACCAGGGAGCGGACGTCATTGGGAGGCGTCCCGAGCGCAACGCCGCTTCGCAGGAATGCAAGCGATGCTCTGCGGGAGAGCTGCGAGCGCGGAAGGGTGGTCATGACCCCGAGCGCGAGCTCGTGGCGATTCATCCGGCTCAGCAAGATGCCGAACGACTGCGCCACGCGCGAGTCCTCCGGCACGGCACTCTGGAGGCGCTCGACCAAGACAAGGTCGTCGATCGAAACTTCCTCCCGATGGGCGACCGATGCCGCTGCGCGGGCGATCTGGTCGAGCCGCTCCGGACTCAACTCCGATGACGCGGCCGCGTCCGCGCGTCCCTCGGCTTCGGCCAGCGCGTCGCGAACGTCGGCCAGCGTCGCCTCCGACTCACGTCGTCGCTGCTTTGCGGCCGCGAGCTGCGCCAGGAGATCTTCCCGCTTGGCGCGGAGGACATCGCGTTCGCGCGCCAGATCATCGCGCTCGGCTGCGGCGGCACGTTCGGCCTCCGTCGCCCGGGCCAGCTCGTCGCGCAGTGCCAGCAGCTCTTCGCTGAGGGATTGAAGCTGCGCGTTGGTTGCGCCGGTATCGGCCCCGGAATCACGCGGTGGAAGGTGCGGCGCCTCTTCTTCCTCAGCTTCCTCGCGGACGACGACCGGGTCGGAGTACACCACTGGTGCCTCGAGGGGTGGTGCAGCTTCGGGATGCTGGAGTTCGAACAGGACCTC
>JALZLU010000059.1 GCA_030858685.1 Chloroflexota bacterium
TGAGGTCCTCCAGCAGCTTGGCTATCTCGCGTGCGTTGGTCGCGCCGTAGTTGGCGTAGCAGTTGTTCATGAGCACATGCGTCTGCTTCGCCTGCCCGGCCGCCTCGCGGATGCGCGGCGCCCACTCCCGTAGCTCATCGCCGTCATAGAGGTAACGGAAGCGTTCTACGACAGGGATGCCCGTGGCCTCCCAGGTCTCGGTGCGCCGACCGTGAAAGCGGATGACGGCGAGTTCCGTCGAGGTCACCGCGACGATGGGCGGGACGCTGCTCTTGAAGCCCTGCGGCCCATCGACCATGACGTACGGAAGCTGGTTGTCCCCGAGGAAGCGCATGGTCCTATCGAGGTTCTTCTCGTTGAACCATGTGGCATTGCGCAGTTCGATTGCTACCTCCACCCCCTCCAGCCTCTGCCGCGTCTCCAGGATCTCGTCGCGGCTCCGGGAGATCGGGAAGAACCAACGCGGGTACTGCAGCAGGATGGAGCCGAGCTGACCGGCCTCGCGCAGCGGCTCCAGGCCGTCCAGGAACATCTCGAACACCGCGTTCAGCAGCTCCGGCGGCAGATCGCGCGCATAGATCCGTGGCTTGGCGGCGACTTCCGCGGGCAGCCACTCGCGCAACGCCTTGGGCAGGCGCTTCGTCTCGGTGGGCTGGCCGGTCATCAGCGCATGCGCCTTGACGTCGAAGGTGAAGTCCGGCGGTGTCCGATCGCGCCACAGCTCGGCCGTGCGGCGCGCCGGCAGGGCGTAGTACGTGGCATCGACCTCCACCAGCGGGAACTGACTGGCGTAGAACTGCAGACGCTCCTCCGCGCTGTCCGAGCCGGACGGATAGAAGACGCCCTTGGCCGTCATGGTCGGGTCCGTCCACGAGGCGGTTCCCACGCGAACGCTGCCGCCCGAGGGCAGCTCGATAGCCTCACGGCCCGCGTCGCCCAGATCCGCCGTGCGTTCGGCTGCCACCGCCGAGCCCGGGTCATGGTCGCCGCCGGCCGGGAAGAGCAGCGGCTCGGTCGGTGCCTCCCTTGATGGCGTGGTCACACCATCCAGTCTAGGACGCGATGCTGACGCCAAGTGTCAGGTTCCCGATGTCGCGGAACCATAGGTGAGCGAGACTCGGGGTATCGGCGCCGGCTCCGCAGCCGGGCGACTCGGAGCCGGGTGGATCGCAAGGATGCACCGATGGGATCGGAGCGTCGACTGGGCCCTACACTCCGACGATGAGAGGTGATCGGGTGGAGGTCGTGGTTGATACCGGCAACGGGGTACAGACGTTCGAGATCGAAGCCACGCGCGCCGGGCGCCGGGTCGACATCTCGGTCTCGCGTGGAGTCGTCGAGGTGAGCGAGGTCACGCGGGGCGGCACGCCCATCCGCACCGGCCGTTTCATGGCGACGCGCATCGTGGCCATGGTCGAGCATCCGGCCGGCGAGGACGGCGCCCCGGCCTGACGTTCGTCGGGCGCCCCCACGGCGCGGACCAGCCGATCCGACCGGCTTTGCCATGCGCCGACCCGACGCGGGCCGGTACGCGGACCGCCGCCGGTGGTCGTTTCCGGCGGCGGTCCAGGATGAGACGGAGAGCGTCTAGTGGGAGTGGGTGCCACCCTCGGTGGAGCCGCTCTGGGCAGAGCTGCCCGCCTGGGACGCCGACGAGCTGCCTTGCGGGGCACCTGAGGCGCCGCCCTGCGAACCGCCGGAGCCGGAGGCGCCGCCCTGCGAACCGCCGGACCCCGACGAGCCGGATCCCCCGGACTTGAGTGCGGCGAGCCGCGCCTCGACCTCGATCTCCGCGCCGGCGTCCTCGAGCGAGGCGAACTGCTCCTCCATGGACGAGGCACTGACCTCCGCCATGCCGCGTGCCATCGCCTCCTCGCGCCGGATCCGATCCTCGAAGCGATTGAGCTCGCTGGTGGGGTCCATCACCGAGACGTTCTTGACGGCGGTCTGCACCTGGTTCTGAGCCTGTGCCATCTTGGCTCGGCTGACCAGTTCGTCACGCTTGGAGACCAGTTCCTCACGCTTGGTGCGCAGCTTGTTGAGTCCGTCCTTCAGCTGATCGGTGAGCTCCGTCTGCTGGGTGACCTGACCCTGCATCTGCGTGACCGACTGCTCGAAGCTGATCTGCTTGCGCAGGGCGACCTTGGCCAGCTCCTCGAATCGGCTCGCCTCGTCAGCCTTGCCCTGGCTGCTCAGCTGGGTGGACATGGTCGAGGCGGCCTGCGCCTTGTTGCCCCAGTCCGTGGAGGCCTCACGCGACTCGCTCAGGTCCTCCTCGAGCATACGCAGGTTGCCCACCGTCTGGGCCACGGCCTGCTCCGCCTCGGCGATGTTCTCCGTGAAGTCCCGGATGAGCTGGTCGAGCATCAGCTCGGGATCTTCCGCGTTGTCCAGGATGGAATTGACGTTGGCCCGGACGAGCGAACTCACCCGACCCAGGATCGATGACGCCACTGTCGTCTCCTTCGTACTTGCTGCCTGATAGTTGCCGTCGCGCGACGGGTGTCGCCGACGTTCGTGTCGTTCCCGGACGGGGTCACCAGCCGCCTCCGCCGCCGCGACCGCCGCCGAAGCCGCCGCCGCCGCCGAAGCCGCCGGAGCGTGTGCCACCGCCAAAGCCGCCGGATCCGAAGCCACCACCGAAGATCCCGCCGCCGCCACCACCACCGCCACCACCTCCGAAGATCCCGCCGCCGCCACCACCAC
>JALZLU010000341.1 GCA_030858685.1 Chloroflexota bacterium
TCCGTGGTGGTGGGCAGCCGCGACTTCATCTGGCGTGCCCGACGCGCGCGCAAGCTGCTGGGCGGCGGCATGCGCCAGGTAGGTGTCCTCGCGGCGCCCGGACTCATCGCGCTGCGTGATGGCCCGACCGGCATGATCGAGCGCCTCGCCGACGATCACCGCAACGCCCGCACGCTGGCCGAGGGATTGGCGGCGCTGCCCGGCATCAGCGGCCTGGACCCGGCGCGAGTGCGCACGAACTTCGTGATCTTCCGCGTCGAGCCGCACGGAGATCAGTCGACGGCGCGCCGCGACACGGCCGGGCGAGCCGCCTTCCTTGACGCATTGGCGCGGGACGGTGTCCTGATGGTCGAGTACCCGCACGGCCAGGTGCGCGCCGTGACGCACTACGGCGTCGAGGCCGCTGACATCGAGCGGGTCCTGCACTCCGCCCGTCGCGCCATCCCCGCCGGTGTCACCAACGAAACGGTACCCGTCGGGGGCTAGCGCCGCCGATCCCGCCCGATCCCTCGCCCGACACCAAGGAGACAGCCGTCGTGTCCGATCTGTCCGACATCCTTCCGCCGCTGCCCAGCGACGGCTCAGAGACCGATCGCCGCCACGAGGAGCTCGTGCGCGACCGCTTCGAGCGGACTCTGCGCTCGCTCCCCAACTTCGGGACGTACCTTGGCATCCACACCGGGGACGATCGCCTGGCTGACCTCTCGCGTGCCGCGGTGCTGCGGGAGCTCGAACAAGAGCGACGGTTCGTGGCCGATGTCGAAGCGCTGGATGCCACGCAGATGTCTCCCGCCGGCAGCTTCGAGCGTGACCTGTCGCTGCTCTCCGCACGCTGATCCGTCTTCGACACAGAGACGCTGCGGCTCTGGGAGCGTCGCGCCAGCGCCACCGATGAGGTCGGCGATGGACTCTTCCTGCTGTTCGCCCGGGAGTTCGCGCCCCTGGCCGAGCGGCTCGGCTCGATGGCCAGCCGGCTGGAAGCGGCTCCCGCCGCGATCGCGGCTTCCAGGGATCGCATCGCTGATCGCCCTGTCCGGCTCTGGAACGAGCTGGAGCTGGATGCGGCCGGCTCCCTGCCCTCTCTCTTCGATGAGATCGTCAGTGCCGGCAAGACGGAGCTGGGCGATGATTCAGCAGAGCAGCGCCGCCTTGAGTCGGCCGCGGCTGGGGCGAAGGTGGCCCTGGAGGAGTACTCCGGCTGGTTGAAGGAGATCCTGAGTCGGTCGGTCGATGACTTCGCGCTGGGATCAGAGGCCTACGACGAGCTGATCTCGCTGCGCGCCTTCGATGGCCTGACCACGGACGAGATCCTGGCGATCGGCCACGAGCAGCTGGCGCTCAACCACGAGGGACGTCAAGCGGCCGCCCGCGAAGTGGATCCCGACGCCTCGGAAGCAGAGGTGCTAGACCGCATCAAGAGCGACCACCCGGCCACCTTCGAGGAGGCCCTCATGGCCTACAAGGAGGTCATGTTCCGCGCCCGCGACTTCGTGGCCGAGCACGATCTGGGCGCCCTGCCCTCGGGCGAGACGCTCTCGGTGATCCCCACGCCGGAATACCTGCGCCGCGTGATGCCCTTCGCGGCATATTTCTCGCCGGCCAAGTTCGACGCCGACCCACGTGGCCTGTACATCGTCACGCCGTCCGTGGATGACGACCCGCGCGCCATGCGCGAGCACAATCGCGCGTCGATCAGCAACACCAGCATCCACGAGGCGTATCCGGGCCACCACCACCAGCTGTCGGCGGCCATGCGGCATCCCAGCCTGGCGCGGCTGATGGTCGATGCACCCGAGTTCGTCGAGGGCTGGGGCATGTACTGCGAGCAGATGATGCGCGAGGAGGGCTTCGACGCCACGCCGCAGCACCGCGTGATCATGTACACCGACGCCATCTGGCGGGCCTGCCGCATCATCCTGGACATCCGGCTGCATCGTGGTGAGATCGGTGTGGATGAGGCCATCGACTTCCTGGTGGAGCACACCGGTTTCGAGCGGCCCAATGCCACGGCCGAGGTGCATCGCTACACCTACACGCCGACCTATCAGCTCAGCTACCTGCTGGGCAAGGTCCTCCTGCTGCGGCTGCGCGACGACGAGAAGAGCCGGCTGGGTACAGACTTCTCCCTGGGCCGTTTCCACGACGCGCTCCTTTACTCGGGCAGCCTGCCCATCAGCTTCCACCGTCGGCTGCTGGCCGGCGAAGGTGGCGGACCGACGCTCCCCGGAGCCGCCGCCTGAGCCCATGCAGGTGATCCCCAGCCTGGACCTTCAGGCCGGTCGTTCGCGACTCGTCTTCTGGCCCGGTGCCGCGACGGGCACGGGCACGCCCACCGATCGACCCGACCGCATCTGCCGCCACTTCGTGGAGGCGGGTGCGCCGCTCATCCACCTGGTGGACCTGGACGGGGCGCGACAGGGCCGTCCGGCCAACACGGAGGCTGTGCAGGCCGTGGCACGTGCCGTGGCCACGCCGCTGCAATTGGCCGGCGGCGTGGACGGACCGGAGCAGATCGAGCTGGCCTTCGCGGCCGGGGCGACGCGCGTGGTGATCCCGCTCTGGATCGCGGCCGAGTCGAGCGAGGCGCTGGCGGCCTGCGTGCGCGCCGCCGGCGACTGGCTGGCCATCGGCCTGGACGCTCGGCCTGATCGACTCGCCGAGTACCCCTGGAAGCGCTTCATGCCACCCACGCTGGAGGAGCTTGTGGCCGAACTCGCGTCGGCGGGCGTGCGTCGCTTCGTGCTGTCGCACGGAGGCGCCACGCCGGATCTGGAGCAGTTGCGGCGACTGTGCCGTACCGTTGACGGCGAGGTGCTGGTCGCCGGTGGGGTCACTGACCCGCTCGTGCTCTCCCGACTGCGGGATGCCGGCGTCCACGGAGTGATCCTGGGCGAAGCCCTCTTCACCGGCGCCATCGACCTTCAGGCTGCCCTGGCTGCGGCGGCCTGACCGAACACTTCTCGAGGTCCCCATGATCCGAACCCTTCGCACACCGGCCCTTGCCTTGACCGTTGCCCTGATGGCCGGCGCCTGCTCGTCGCTCCCGGGCTCGAACCCGGCGACGCCGGCTGGCGAGCGTCCCCTTGGCCCGCCAGACGCGACCCCGCTTGCCCAGCCACCGGACCAGCCGGCCAGTGACGGGACCACCGCCACCATCGCCACGGCGCTGGGCGACATCGTCATCGAGCTCCATACGGACTCGGCGCCCGTCGCCACGGAAAACTTCGTCAACCTCGCCGACGCTGGCTACTACGATGGCGTGATCTTCCATCGCCTCGTGCCGGGATTCGTCATCCAGGGCGGGGATCCGACCGGCACTGGCACGGGCGGTCCGGGCTACACCATCCCGGATGAGCCGGTGGTCGGCCAGTACGGACGCGGCGTGGTGGCCATGGCGCGTAGCTCCCAGCCGAACTCGCAGGGATCGCAATTCTTCATCGTCCTGGACGACATGGCGGAGGAGCCCCTCGAGTCGTTCCGGACCTATGTCATATTCGGCGAGGTGACCGCCGGCATGGACGTCGTCGATGCCATCGCAGCCACGCCGAACTCCGGCCAGGAAGGCGGCAACCAGGCGCTTGAACCCGTGGTCATGGACTCGGTGACGGTCAGCCGGCCCTGACTCCGTCAGGCGGGCGCAATACTTCCGGCCGGAACGTTAGGGAATATTAATGGTGCAGGCTGCATAACCCCTTGAGCCCGGGCTATCGGTTCGGTTAGACTCTGCCCTGTGCTGCTTGTCAGCACGACTGCCCCAGGCGCAAGGTCATGGGTAGGTCGGGTTAGGGTAGCCGGTGCAGCCGGCGTGATAGATGCCCTTGTGGCGTGGCAGGATCGATGGGTCTCGGCCCATCGGCTAGCCGGGACAGTGCAAACGGCCCCGCTTCGGCGGGGCCGTTTCGATTCAGAGGCAGGGCGCCTACGGCGGCGGGGCGTGGCAGGTGCCGGACCCTGAGTCGCGCAACGTGTCGCCGGGCACCGGCAGGAACTCCCACGTGTAGCGATCAGCTGCCAGCGTCAACCTGAGGACGCCATGCGACGTTGCGTCGCGGACCCGGCTGTTGCGGGCGAAAGGCTCCTGCACCCGATACAACGGACCGCCACCGGTTCCCACGATGAACTGGCGGATGCCGTGCGTCCGGTCGAGGGTGCCGTCGGGTCCGGCAGGGGCGAAGCGCTCATAGAAGTGGTCGTGGCCGTTGACCACCACGTCGGCGCCGCTGCGATACAGGCGCTGGAGCAGGGCCAGCGGACGCTTGCTGTCGCCATGTGGGCCGCTGCTGAAGCGCGGGTGATGCCAGACGGCCAGGACGCAGGAGTCGGGATTCTCGACCAGATCCTGCTTGAGCCAGGTGTGCTGTGGCGAGCCCTTCCTGCAGCCGCCGACTTGCGAACAGTCGCTGGTCAATGCGTAGACGCGCCAGGGGCCCGCGTCGAAGGCGTAGTACCCGCGGTCGGCCGGACCGGCCAGGTCACCGAAGTAGCGGAAGTATCCGCGGGCTCCTGTGGTGTACCAGTCGTGGTTACCCGGCGTCGGTCGCGTGCGCTCGCGGAAACGTCCCCAGGTGGGGTGGTAGCAGTCGCGGAACTGGCGATAGGTCCCTTCCCCATAGGCGTTGTCGCCAGCCGTCATGACGACGCCCGGCAGATCCTCCACCAATCGGGCCGTGGCGCTGTCCGCCTGCCACGCGCATGACGCGATGTCGCCCGCCACCAGGATGGTCGCGCTCGGCGGATCACCCGTCGGCGCCGCCGCTCCGTCGATGGACATCGCAGGCTCGTCAGGCGGCTCGGGCGATGCCCTGAGGGGCGCCCCTTCTGGGGCCAGGGCCGGCTCCAGCTCATGGCCGAAGGCGCGACTCACATCCGCGAGCGCTCCCGGCGCCACTTCGGGTCCGGACCGGGCCGGTGACTGGGCGATCAGCGCGTCCGCTGGCGGTCGTGCCGATGGAGGCACCGTACCCGGCCTTGACGACGTTGGTGCGCTCACCGTCGAAGCCATGGTCACCAGGATGAGCGCGATACCACCCGAGATGGCGATGATCGGTCGCGCTGGACGCATGTCACGCCCTCCCCTACTGCGGCGCATGGCCCGTATTGTCGGCGCCGACACCAGCCTAGCGGCAGCCCCTTCAGGTTTGCACCGCATGCCGGTCAACACTCGGATAACGATCGAACGCGGCGCCGTCCTGATGTTGACGCTCGGCTAACAGGCGTGGAACGCTTCGCTGCGAGACTCCAGGCACGCTAGCCCATTGACGCCACCTGGGGACGAGCGCACAGTGGCGCGGGTCGTCAACCCACCGCAAACGATGCGACCATGCAACGAGGGGAGTTTCGGGTCGGATGTTCATCGCACTCGTCGTCGCCGTTACGGTGATCACTTTGCCCAGCTCACTGATGGTGACGCTCGCGGCACCTGAGGCGGATGCCTCCAGCCAGGTGGCCGCGGCAGGGCGCATCGATGCCGCCGACAGGGGGCCGGACTTCAACGGCGACGGCTACGCGGACCTGGCCATCGGCGTGCCCTTCGAGGCCATCAACGGGGTCCGCGCGGCCGGCGCGGTGAACGTGCTCTACGGCGGACCGTCTGGAGTCTCCGCCGTCGGGAACCAGCTCTGGCATCAGGACAGTCCTGGCATCCGTGACCGGGCCGAGCGGGGCGACCGTTTCGGTATGTCCGTGGTCGCGGGGGATTTCGACGGTGACGGCTTCACTGACCTGGCCGTCTCGGCTGCTCTGGAGGACGTCAAGGGCGTCAAGGATGCGGGCAGCGTCAACGTCATCTACGGCTCCGCCAGCGGTCTCACCTCGGACGGCAGCCAGTCCTGGCACCAGGACAAGCCGGGCATCCTCGACCAGGCTGAGGCGGGTGACCGGTTCGGCTGGACCCTCACGGTGGGCGACTTCGACGGCGACGGCTTCGCCGATCTGGCCGCGGGCTCCCCGTACGAGGACCCCAGCGGCATCGTCGACGGCGGCGCGGTCAACGTCATCTACGGGTCAGCGAACGGCCTCACGGCCGCGGGCAACCAGCTCTGGACGCAGGACAGTGCGGGCATCCCGGATCAAGCCGAAACGATCGACCTGTTCGGTCGCGCGCTGGCTGTCGGAGACTTCGATGGCGACGGTGTCGACGACCTGGCGGTGAGTGCCCCATACGAGGACTACCGCGATCAACGCGATGGCCTGGTACACATCATCCATGGCTCGCCGCAGGGACTTACGGCGGCCGGCAACCAGATCTGGAGCCAGGACAGCCCGGCCATCCTGGACCAGGCCCACCTGCGCGAGCAGTTTGGTCAGTCGCTCACCGCAGGCGACTTCGACGGCGACGGCTACGACGACCTGGTCGCCGGAGTCTGGTTCCAGGACTTCTGCTTCATCTGCAATCAGGGGGCGATGAACGTCATCTACGGGTCGGCGGACGGACTCACGGCCACGGGCAACCAATTCTGGACGCAGGACAGCCCGGGGATCCTCGACACGGCGGATCCGTTCGATCGGTTCAGCCACGCGCTTGTAGCGGGCGACTTCGACGGCGACGGCTACACGGATGTGGCTGCGTCGGCCCCACGGGAAGACCTGTACCAGGGCGACGTCTTCCAGGATCAGGGCGGAGTCAACGTCATCTACGGCTCACCGAACGGCCTCGCGGCCACAGGCAACCAGTTCTGGGCGCAGGACACTCCGGGCATCATGGACACCGCCTCGGTAGGCGACCTTTTCGGCCTCGCCCTTGGTTCGGGAGATCTCGACGGCGACGGCTCGACCGACCTTGCCGTGGGGGTCCGCTTCGAGGACTACATGGGTACGCATGACGGCGGCGTGCACATCATCTACGGCACGGGCAATGGACTGCGGGCGGCCGGCAACCAGTTCTGGAGCCAGGACAGCCCAGGCATCCTTGATCGGG
>JALZLU010000464.1 GCA_030858685.1 Chloroflexota bacterium
TCCAGGCGTTCGACCACCTGCTCGAGCTGCGGGTCGAAGCGCCAGGCGTCGGCGCGGAGCCGCTGCTGGACCTCTTCTGGTGTCGGTTCGCTGTTCATCGGGACTCCTTTCGTCATGGTCGCGGCCATGACCTCTAGCTCTGCGATTCGCGCGCGGAGCGCCACGATCTCGCGATAGGCCTCGTCAGTCACGGGCCGATGCCTTGGCGATCAGGGCCAGCCGGCGCACGCCGTCTCGGCCGTCTCGGATGGCGTTGATCTCGGCGGCGGTCAGCTCGCCGGCCCACGCCAGGAAGCTGAGGCGGCGGTCCTGGCGGTCGCGCCGTTCGGCGATGGCCTCCGGCCATTCGGCCTCGGGACGGATGAGGTAGTCGCCGTACACCGCGACGGGCTCGCGCAACGGGGCGGGTGCGTCGCTCTCGAAGGTCCACCAGCCCTCGGGTCGCTCACCCGGCTGAAGGGCGGCCATCAGGGCATCTCGGTGTCGCTGCCAGGCTTCGCGATGATCGCGATCCGTGGCGAACGGTGACGGGCTAACCGTGGCAGGGGTCCCCAAGAATGAGCGCTCGGCCAAGCTCAGGCCGCGCCTTTCGCGGGTACGGCGGTGTCTGATCCGATTCGTCATTGATCCCTCCATCTGGATGGCGGCCGGCTCGTGACCGGCTCGGTGAGGTCGAGTCCTAGCTCCCGCTGCGCCCGTAGGAACGCGAGCCGAGAGTCCCGTTCGATGGCCAGGCCGGGGTGAGCCTTCAGCCCGAAGCGGCCCTCGGTGTAGGCGCCGTGCTCCCGGACCGCTTGCTGTGCCTCGCGCATCCGGTCGAGTGCCTCCAGCGCGACCGTGAGGATGGCCAGATGGCGCGGCTCCAGCTCGTATGCATCGACCGTGGCGCGGTACAGCTTCCGAGCCTCGGATGAGAGGTGCTTCGGCGCCTCGGAGGTTCGCCGGGCCGGACGGGCGTGATCAGCGGCGGTCATGGGGCCGTGTATCGCTTCGATGGGCACCAAGCACCGCCTGAGCGAGCACTACCCGGGTGTTGGCCGCATGACCGGTAGGGGTAACCCCCAGGGTCGAGGGAGCCGGGTCCCGCGCAGCGCTGCCGGACGCCGAGAGAGTGGCGGGCGGGACGCCGGGCAGTCAACGTCGGCACCCCGCCCGCTCGTGTGGTCGTCGGCGCGCAGACGTAGCGTGCCCACCTTCGGGTGACGAGCCAGCAGACGGGCGATCGTTCGCTCACGTCGTGGTCCCGTCAGATAGGCATCGACTATCCTCGATCGCATGAAGCTCAGCGATGTGGCCGAGACCGGCCGGCTCGATCCGGCGGTCCGTAAGACGATCGAGGCGTACTTGCAAGACCTTGGCGAGACGGACCTCGCAGTCCACCTGGAGCAGCCACCGTCCCCAGCGACGCCCGCGATCCCGTATGGCGTCATCGTGGCCGTCGACAGCGGCCTGTTCGTCTTCAGCTACTCGCTGCCGGAAGGGGGAGGCTGCGAGGTGGCGGGGACTCTCACGCCGTGGCATGAGGTTCGCGTCGCCGAGTTGACGATGCGGACCGACTTGCAGCCGGACATGATCGATATACCACGAATGTGGACGCTCAGCCTCAACGCTCCGAACCTGACAATGACAGCCTCCCGAGACGGCAACGCCGACCTGATCGCGATCGCGCGTGTGTGCCTGGAGCGAACTATCACGAGCTGAGGTCACGACGCCGGCTCCGCGTCGTCATCTTTGGCGTACTCCGGGTCCCAGAGTCCGTTAGACGGTGTAGGAATGCGACCGTCCGGACCGTCCGGACCGTCCGACTCGTGCTCAGTGGAAGGGATCGAGACCGTCCCGACCGTCCGGCTTTGCGTCCGACCGTCCGGGCTACCGTCCGGGGTAGCCGTGCTCAGGTCGGACGGTCGGACGGTTCGGACGGTTGATTCGGGGCTCCGTCTTGTGAGGGTCACAGTGCGGCGCCGGCTGCTACTCGTGTCGCGCTGGAATGACACCTCGATGCCCACGGCACGGAGGTTCGGCGCCAGACGCCGGAGGTCACCAGCCAGTCCACGAGGGGATGCTGGCCATGCTTTGCGCTTCAGGTGACGCTCTACATCGTCCCGACCGACCGTAACGGCCAGCGCCTCCAGCAGGTCCGCCGCGGTTCCTTCCCACGATCCGCCCGACTCGGGCAGCAGCTCCCGGATGCCGCCGGCCACGGCCGATCCGTCCAGTGCCAGCTCGTGCGCTATGGCGCGGTTCTCGGCGTAGGCGTCCAGGAAGCGCCGTCCTCCCAGCCGAGCGCGGGTTCGGCAGCCGTCACCCAGGTCGCGAAGTCAGCCATGCGGGGAGGGCGCGCCAGGTGCACCTCGTGACGGCGGGCCAGGGCGCCCACTACGGCGTCCAGCAGGGCACCCAAAAGCGCCGGCCGCTCGGCTTCGAACGCTGCCCACAGGTCCCGCTCCAGACGGCGCTCGTGGTCCGGGATGCGTGGCAGCTCGACGGTGATGGGACGGTCCAGCAGGTCGCCCCGGACGGCCACGTCACTGATCCCGGTGATGATGGTCGGGCGTTGCGCGTCCAGGATGATCTCGTCGGCGTCGGAGTAGAGCGCGCGCGTCGCGAAGCCGCCTCCAGTGGACAACCGGCAGAGTGCGTCACTCAGCCAGTCCGGCATCTTGGAGAGGTTGTCGAGGGCCACGATCCAGCCATTCCGGGCCGCGATCAAGAGGTCTCGCACCTCCCGCGGCTCCGCCCGCAGGGGTGATTCCGAGGGGTCGATGAGCGAGCGGATGACGCGCGCCGCCGTGCTCTTCGCACTGCCCTGCTCGCCGGTCAGCAGCAGCACGGGATACGGCCCCGTAGGTGACACCGTGGACAGCAGGAAGCCGATCAGCAGGCGCCACGAGGCATCGTCCTTGACGTTGACGTAGCGGCCCTCGCGCAGTCGCTTCCAGGCTGCCGCCACGCACCGGCACGGGCAGGGCCAGCAGCCCGCT
>JALZLU010000345.1 GCA_030858685.1 Chloroflexota bacterium
GACTCGAAGACGGGCGAGACCCAGAAGTTCGACGGGCCCTACTACCTCCTCAAGACCATCTCGCTCACCGAGCGCACCGGACAGCCGCTGATGCAGTTCGGCCGCGCCGATTCGCCTTTCAACGTCGTGCCGGTGGACTACGTGGTCGAGGCGGTCGCCACGGCGGCGGGTCTGCCGGAGACCGAGGGCGAGACGCTTCACCTGGTCGACCCTGAGCCGCTGAGTGCCGGCGAGCTGCTCAAGCTGCTCGCCGAGCACTACGGCGCGCGGAGCCCGAAGGGCCGCATCCCGCCCGCCCTGGTCGAGGCTGCACTGCGCCTGCCGCCGGTTCGAGCACGCTTCGGCGGCACGCCCAGAGAGTCGATCGCCTACCTCAACCACCCGGTGGTCTTCGACATGCGCCGCGCCGTCGACCTGCTGACCTCGAAGGGCCTCACGCCGCCAAGGTTCGCCGACTACGCAGGGGCGCTGGTGCGTTTCTTCACCGAACACGAGAACGACCCGGCCTTCGCGCCGAAGGTCTAGCCGTGGGCCCCGCAGGATTGTGAGCGCCGGCGCCACCGCGGCGCCCGAGCGGCAGGACCCCCACTCCGGCGACGGGGCCGGCCTGACCTGGGCGATCGCTCTACCCGTCACCGGGTTCGTGGTGGCCGTCGCAGTGCTTCTCGTCCCGTGGCTGGTGCCTGCGCAGCGGACACCGTCACTGCACTTCTTCGCCGACGCGCCGGTCCGTCCGGAGCCCCGCGAGCAGGCCACGTTCCTGGTCCTGCTCGCCCTGCCGCTGCTACTCGCCGGCGCGGCTTGGTTCGCCGCCCGGCGGCGGCGCTCCCTCAACGACGTCATGGCTGCGGGCCTTGCCCTTCTGGTGCAGGCGCTGCTGGTGGCTCTCGTTGCGGCGTGCTGGGTCGGGCAGCTGGGGGTCCGGGCCTACGTCGACCCCTGGCAGGGCGTCGTCGCCGTACTGGCGGGCCTCGCAGCCGGACTGTTTGTGCTTGCACCGTGGGCACGCCCGCTACCGGCGTGGATGGGCCGGGTCCGTGTTGGTACCGGGACGGCGTTCCTCCTGGGCGTCCTCGTCACCCTCGCGGCGCTGTCCTTCTCGGTGTTCCGCGGCGGCAACATCGCCGCCTCCGGAGTGGGCACCTATTTCCACTTGCCCTACGTGCTGAACGAATTCGCGGCTGTGACCGCGGGACTCGCTCCGTCGGTCGACTTCACGGCTCAGTACACCTTCGTCCTGCCCTATCTCACGGCCCCGTTCTTCGCCGTCACGGGCCTGGGGGTGCTGCCCTTCACGGCGCTGATGGCGGTCCTGTCGGCGGTCGCCTTCCTCAGCGTGCTCTTCGTGTTCAACCGCGCCACCGGCAGCTGGGGCTGGGGTCTCGCCCTTTACCTGCCTTTCCTGTCGTTCAGCCTGTTCCCGGCGCAGCAGAGCGGCGCGCAGTTGTACTACAGCGCCGACTACTGGGCCATCATGCCGCTGCGCTACCTGGGCCCCTTCGTCACGCTGGCGGTGTGCGTCTGGGCCCTGGGACGGCCGACCCCGCTGCGCCTCGTGAGCCTGGGCTGCTTCGCCGGCCTGACGCTGTGCAACAACATCGAGTTCGGACTTCCGGCGTTCGCCGGCGTGCTGTTTGCGCTGCTGGCCACCACCGCCGAGCGCCGCCTCGCTGCGCTCGCCCGCCTGGCGTTGGGGGCGGCCGCGGGAATCGTGGTGTTCGCCGGGCTCACGCTGGCGTGGTCGGGAGTCTTGCCGAACCCCGCCACCATGCTGTTCTTTGCCCGCCAGTTCGCCGCAGACGGCTTCTTCCTGCTCCCGATCGAATCGCCGCTGGGCCTGCACGTCGTCGGCTTTCTCACCTACGTGGCCTGCTTCGTCGTGGTCGCTCTGCGCATCCTGCGCCGGACCGAGTCGCTGACCGTGAGGGAGCGGAGCGCCACCGCCGCGCTCGGCTTCGCCGGCGTGTTCGGCCTCGGCACCGCCGCCTACTTCGTCGGGCGCTCGGATCCCGAGGTTCTCATAATGCTCTTCGCCGCCTGGTCGCTGGCGCTGAGCCTGCTGGCCTGTGAGCTTGCACGGCATCTGCGGTCCCTGCCGGCAGGCGCGCTTCTGCGCCGCGCGACCCTGGTGCTCCCCGTTGCGCTCGTCGCCGGCCACCTCGCGCTGATGGCCACGACGCTCGCCTGGGACCGTCAGATATTGCGTCAGCCCGCTCGGGTGATCTCTTCGAGTGCCCCCAGGGTCTTCGACGCAGCGGTCATGCGCGGCCTGGTGCGCGACTGCGCCACCCCGGGCGAGAGCGTGGCGCTGGTGCACCCACTCGGCCACGTCATCGCCGGCCGCGAGGGCGTGCACAACGTCATGCCGTTCAGCCATCCCGGCGCGATCGTCACCTTCGAACAGGTCGCGGACGTGCGCAGCGCGATCGATGACGCGTCCGTTCGACGCGTCTTCGCGGACGGGGGCACGCGGCCTGAGCTGCGCGAGATGCTCATGCGGGCCGGGTTCGTGCTCGCCGTCGTGCGAGTTGATCCGGCCGTCGTCCCGGCTTTCAGCCCTGTCACCGGGGCGGAGAGCCAGGAGCTACTCGTTCGTGGTCTGCCGCGATCGCGGGCTTGTGCTGACTCGCCGGAATGAGAAGGAACGGTGTGCGACGAAGCTCGCCGCCACGGTGCCGGCAGCGACGAATGCCTGCGCGATGAGCACGTGCAGGCCCGCCACCTCGACCAGCAGCGGCAGCGCCGCGATGTTGACCGCCAGGGCCACGAGATAGACCACCGAGAACCGTGCCAGGTCGAGTAGGACCTGCCCGGATACCCGGAACACGAAAGCCCGGTAGAAGACGAACGCGTTGAGGATCGCGATGACTGTGGCCGCTACCAGCAGCACGAGGTAGTGGATGTGGGCTCCGACGGTGGCAACCAGCAGGGCGAAGAGCCCGTAGCCGAAGACCGTGTTCCAGAGACCGACGAGCAGGTAGCGCAGGCTCTGCTGGCGGTTGGTCACGAACTCCGCTGCGGCTCGCCACGCGAAACGGCCGCCCCGCCCTCCAGCGGACCCCGACCGGTTCTGGGATCGCCTGTGCCGAGCGTCTGGCGCACGACGAAGTTCGGACGCTGCTTGACCTCCTCGTAGATCAGGCCGACGTACTCACTCATCACTCCGAGCATTGTGAACAGGAAGCCGAAGAGGAGGATCACCAAGCAGACGATCGTGCCGAATCCCGCGAAGGGGACGCCGAACAGGATGAAGCGCACTGTGAGCATGACCAGCGCGACGGCGGATAGCGCCGAAAGGGTCAACCCCACCAGGGAGATCAGCTTCAGCAAGACATAGGAGTGCGCGAAGATCCCTTTGAGGGCCAGATCGAGCACCTTGAAGGTGTGAGCGTTAGAGACCCCTGCGACGCGCGGCGGCCGGGCGTGCGGCACCCCGATCGACCGGAACCCGACCCAGGCGAAGAGGCCGCGTAGGAAGCGGTTGCGCTCGTCCATGTTCCGGACGGCCTCGTACACCCGGCGATCGACGAGGCGGAAGTCGCTGGCGTTGCGCGGGAACGCCTCGCCGGTGAGCTTGCCGGCCAGCCAGTAGAACATCTCCGAGTTCAGGCGACGTATGGGGCCGGTGCCCTGGCGCTCGGTCACGATGCCGTAGACGTTTTCGTAGCCCTCTTCCCACTTGGCCACGAACTCCGGGATCACCTCGGGCGGGTCCTGGAGGTCGGCGGTCATGATCACAGCCGCGTCGCCGGTGGCGTACTGGAGCCCGGCGGTGATGCCGCCGTCCATGCGAAAGTTCCGGGCCAGCTGGACGGCCTTGAAGCGGGGGTCGTCGAGGTGGACGCCCTCGAGCTTCTCCCACGTGTCGTCCGCGGAGCCGTTCTCGACGATGATCGCCTCGAAGGCGTAGCCGGGCAGGCGCTCCGCGAACACGAGCCCCAGGCGCCTGGCCAGTTCCTCGACGTTCTCGCGCTCGTTGTAGGCGGGCACGATGATGGAGATGAGAGAGGGCATGGCAGGCGAGACGTTGACTCTCAGGACTGTTCGATGGACTTCACGGTCATCGTGCGCCGGCCGGAGGGCGTCTCGAGCGCGCACTTGGCGCCCGCCTTCGAGCCGGCCAGCGCCCGCCCGACCGGCGAATCGATCGAGAGCAGGCCGTCGCTCGGGCTGGCCTCGCGCGCGGGGACGAGCTTGTAGCTCACGTCCTTGCCGGTCTTCTCGTCCGTATAGGTCACGGTGGAGCCCATGCCGGCGGTCTTTCCGTCGGCGGCCTCGAGGATCTCCGCGGTGCGCAGCTGGTCGCGCATTCGCGCGATCTTGGCCTCGAGCATCGCGGCGTCCTCCTTGGCCGCGTGGTACTCGGCGTTCTCCTTCAGGTCGCCCCACTCGCGCGCGATGCCGATGCGCTCGGCCAGCTCGCGCCGCTTCTCGCCCTCGAGCGCTTCGATGTCGGTCTGCAGCTGCTCGTAGGCCTGCGCGGTCATCTTGGTCGTGTCTGACATGCGCA
>JALZLU010000381.1 GCA_030858685.1 Chloroflexota bacterium
GACGGTGCCTTCCGAGAACAGGCGTTTGCCCGACCCGATGACGAGAGGGAAGACCCACAGGCGGAACTCGTCGACAAGGTTGTGGCGCAACAATGTCTGGATCAGGTCCCCGCTGCCATGCACCTGCAGCTCTGGCCCGTCCTCGGTCTTGAGCGCCGCGATCCGTTCGGCCGCGTCTCCCTCGATCAGGACCGAGTTGCTCCACTCCAGGGTGGGTTGGCTCCGCGACGCGACGTACTTGGTGGCGTCGTTCAATGGCTTGGCGCCGTCCTCCTCGGTGGCATGCGGCCAATGTGCGGCGAAGATGTCGTAGGTCCTGCGTCCGAGAACGAGGTCGAACGGAACGCTCATCGCCTCCCCCATGACCTGACCCATCTGCTCGTCCCAATAGTTCACCGACCAGCCTCCGTGCCCGAAGCCACCGCTGTCGTCCTCTCCAGGCCCGCCCGGGGCCTGCATGACCCCGTCGAGGGTCAAGAAGGTGCTCACGATCAGCCTTCTCATCTCTTGTGTCCCTTCGATCGGATCTCCGGCTCGAGTCAAGCCCGCAGGATAAGACCGCTCAGCAGAGCAAAACTCATCGCGAGCGCTTCTCCCCGTTAGTCCTTCGGGGGTGTGATCCAGGCGCTGGTCGCCGAGGTCGAGGCCGCAGGCGGTGTCGAGTGCGTCTTCGGGGCTGCCTGTTGCACGCCCTTCAACGAGATCCGTCCAGGCGTCCCGCGCATGTCGCCGACCTTGCTGGCCAAGTGCGGCTGACGGGGTAGCCGTCGCGCCAGCCGCACACCAGCGGAGCTCAGGCCAGCACGCTGGCCTGCAGCGCCTGCACGTCGGCGGTCGTGAGCGGGTTGCCCGCGATCCCCCAGTCCCCGCTCTTGACCTCCTCGACGGTGACCCAGGTGACAGAGCGCATCGCCTCGCCTTCGATCTGGACCATCGTGTCGGTCAACTGGCGGATGATGTCCTGCTTCTGAGCCGCGCTGAAAACGCCCTCGATAAGCTTGACGTTGACGAATGGCATTGAGCTTCTCCTTTACTCCGAAGGCGCTCCCATGAGCGCCGACTAGAGGCACCGTGACATGTCGCCGTGTGACGTGACGTGTGACGTTTGCCAATCATCGGCGGCACGCCCAGGATGGCGAAATGATGGCCGATCGGGTTCACGTCCGGCTTCTCGGCGTACCGAGTGCTCGGGTCGGCACGCGAGACCTCCCCCGGCCCCGCGGCCGCAAGTCGTGGGCCGTGCTCGCCACGCTGGCCATGGCCGACCGCCCGGTGGGACGCCGGGAGCTCGCCCGGGCCCTGTTCGCGGATGCGGACGACCCGCTGGGCGCCCTGCGGTGGACATTGGCCGAGCTACGTCGATCGCTCGGCGTGCCGGACGGTTTGCGCGGCGATCCCGTCAGCATCGACGAGGAGCGGATGGTCATCGATGCGCGAGTCATCGACCGCGGTGGGGCCGAGGCTTCTCACTTGGCACAGCGTGCCGGTGAGTTGCTCGAAGGGGCGGACCTCGCCGGCTGTCCCGAGTTCGAGACCTGGCTCGTCGTGGCACGGCAACGGCTTCGTTCACGCGCTGATGGATACCTGCGGGACGCCGCGATGCACGCGCTGGCAACGGGCGACACGTCCGATGCGGTGCGTCTTGCCGGGTTGGGGGTCGGGTCCAGCCCTTACGACGAATCGCTGCACGAGCTGCTCATCCGGTCGCTCGCCCGCAGTGGTGACCCGGTGGCCGCTCAGGAGCAGGCCACTCGCGCCGAACACATGATCCGAAGCGGACTTGGGGTTGCACCGTCCGACACGCTGCGGTTGGCAGCGCTGGATGCCGGCGCGCCACGCGGGTCGCGGGCGACGGCGGCGGTCGTCGAGTCACTCGTCGCGTCCGGTCATGCAGCGGTCGGTGCCGGCGCGTTGGATGCCGGGATCGAGACGCTCCGCCGCGCGGCCGCGCTTGCCGACGGCGAGTCACTGCGCGGGCGGGCGCTGTTCGCCCTCGGCAGCGCGCTGGTGCACGGCGTCCGCGGCCGGGACGAGGAGGGCGCTGTCGTCCTCCACGAGGCGCTCGTGGTCGCACAGGCCGCAGGAGACCAGCGGACGGCGGTCTGTGCGCTGCGCGAGCTGGCCTACGTCGACGTACAGTCCGGCCGCGCGGCAACGGTCGAGGCGCGGCTCCAGGAGGCGTTACGGCTCGCGGAGGATGACGACGAGCTCGCCGCCGGAGTCCTGGGCGTGCAGGGGATGCACTGGTGTGATCGCGGCGACCCGATGCGGTCGTTGGAGCCGCTGACCGAGTCAGTAGAGCGCGCGGAGCGCGCCCGGCAGCCGCGGCAGGCCGCATGGTCGCGCGGCCTCACCGCCAGGTCGTTGCTCCTGCTCGGCCGGTATGGCGAGGCGATCTCGATGTCAGACCTCAGCATCGCGGGCTGCCGGCAGGAGCGATGGCAGGCCTTCCTGCCGTTCCCGATGGCCATCAGAGCCGATGGGGCGCTGTCCGACGGCGCCGAGCTCGACGACATCGAGAACGACCTGCAGGTCGCTTTCGCGCTTGGCTGCCAGCTCGGTGACCCGTGCTGGGAAGGCGCCGCCGCGCGCGGACTCGCCCTCGTCAGCGCGCGGTGTGGTGACCTCACGGCCGCGCGTGCAACGATCGCGGACGCCTACCGGCGGTGCATCCGGCATCCGGAC
>JALZLU010000389.1 GCA_030858685.1 Chloroflexota bacterium
CCGATGGCAGGCCCCTCTTCGAGGGCATCATCGGCTACGACGACAGCGTCATCCCGGCGATCGAGAACGCTGTCCTGGCCGGCCAGGACATCGTCTTCCTGGGTGAACGCGGCCAGGCCAAGACGCGGCTCGCGCGGAAGCTGGTGGGCCTGCTCGACGCGCACGTACCGGTCGTCGCCGAGAGCGAGCTCAACGACGACCCATTGGCGCCCATCGGACCGGAAGCCATCGCCCGCGTCGCTGCGGAGGGCGACGAGACGCCCGTCGCCTGGCTGCCCCGCGACCGCCGCTACGGCGAGAAGCTGGCCACGCCGGACATCTCCATCGCCGACCTGATCGGGGAGGTCGATCCCATCAAGGTCGCGGAGGGCCGCTACCTGGCTGACACCAGCACCATCCACTTCGGCCTCATCCCACGCACCAACCGCGGCATCTTCACCATCAACGAGCTGCCCGACCTGGCCGAACGCATCCAGGTCGGCCTGCTCAACATCCTGGAGGAGCGCGACGTGCAGGTGCGCGGCTACACGCTGCGACTGCCCCTCGACCTCTTCGTGGTGGCCAGTGCCAACCCCGAGGACTACACCAGCCGCGGCCGCATCATCACGCCGCTCAAGGACCGCCTCGGCTCGCAGATCCGCACGCACTACCCGCGCACTATCGAGCACGAGATGGCGATCATGCGCCAGGAGCGGACGCGCTTCGCCGATGCTGACCAGCCGACGATCGCCGAGCCCGACTACATGCTGGAGCTCGTCGCCGAGCTGACCCACCTGGCGCGCCGCTCGCCGGAGATCAGCCAGCGCTCCGGTGTGAGCGTGCGGGTGAGCATTGCCAACCTGGAGGTGCTCCTCGCGAGCGCTCTCAAGCGGGCGGTCCGCCTGGGCGAGCCGTCGGGTGCGCCGCGCATCAGCGACCTGGTGGCGCTGCTGCCCTCGACCACCGGCAAGATCGAGCTGGAGAGCCTGGGTGACGACGCACCCGAAGAGCGCATCGTGGACCGTCTCCTCTCACGCGCAGTGAACGAGGTCTTCGCGCGTCGCGTCGATGCCAGTCAGCTGGCTGAGCTGGTGGAGGCCTTCGAGAGCGGCCTCGTCATCGAGACGGGCGATGCCATGGCGTCACGCGAATACGTACGCTGGGTGCGCGAGACGCCGGGAATGGCCCAGGCCGTGGCACGCCTGGGGGTTGGCGAGTCGCCTGCCGAAGTGGCCTCTGCCGTGGAGTTCCTGCTGGAGGGGCTCCACCTTCAGCGACGTCTCAACAAGGTACGCACGGGCGCCGGTGGCGGGGCCCGGTATCGCGCATGAGCGACGGGTGGTCCGGGAACCTCCCCGGTCCTGAGGCCGCTCCAGGACTTGCCGGCCGTGGCCCGTACCGCTACGCGCGCTGGGACGGGCGCCAACGCGCGGTCGATCTCTCCGCGGAAGAGCTGCTCGAGGCGTTGTCTGACGATGTGATGGCCGGCGAGGACCTTGATGAGGCTCTGCGGCGCCTCCTGCAACGAGGGCATCGCAGCCCGACGGGCTCGGACGCGGACCGCACGCCCGGGCTCCAGGAGCTGCTCCAACGCCTGGAGCGCCAACGTCAGGAACTGCTCGATCGATATCGCCTGGGCGACGTGCTGGCGGAGGTGCGCGAGGAGCTGGCTGCCATCGTCAGCACGGAGCGACGCGGCATCGAGCGCCGCCTGGCAGAGGGGGCGGCCCGCGATAGCGGGGACGAGTCGCTGCGGCAGATGCTCACCACCATGTCAGCGCGGCGCCAGGAGGAGCTGGACGCACTGCCGCCGGACCCGGGAGAGCGGATCCGTGCCTTGCGCGGCTACGACTTCCTGGAGCCCGGCGCCCGGGAGCGCTACGACGCCCTGGTCGAGCGACTCGGTCGCCAGGTACTCGACGGCTGGTTCGAGGGACTCTCCGGGGCCATCCGCGACGCCACTCCCGAACAGCTCGCGGCGAACCGGGCGATGGTCAGAGACCTCGACCGCCTGCTCCGCGAACGGCTCGCTGGAAACGAGCCAGCACAGGAACGGGTCGACGCGTTCCTTGCCCAGCACGCCGACTTCTTCCCCGGCGCACGCACGCTGGACGACATCGTCGCGCAGCTCGCCCAGCGCATGGCCGCCATGCAGTCATTGCTGGCCTCGATGACGCCGGAGCAGCGTCAGGAGCTTGGCTCGATGATGGATGCGCTGCTTCGGGACGACCGCCTGCGCTGGGACCTTGCGCAGCTCGCATCGACCCTGGACCAGCTGCTGCCGGGCGGCCTGGGTGAGCGGATGTCCTTTGGCGGAGCCGAGCCGCTGTCGCTCCAGGGTGCGCTGGAACAGTTGGGCAGGGTGGGACGGCTGGACCGCCTGGCTGACCAACTCGATCTGGCGGGTGACACGGGCCGGCTCAGCGAAGTGGACGCGGCGGAGCTCCACGAGCTACTCGGCGCGGAGTCGGCCGATGACCTTGCCGCGCTGCAGGGTCTGGCTCGGCGACTCGAGGAGGCAGGACTCGTCCAACGCAGCGGGGACAGGCTGGAGCTCACTCCGCGCGGCGCGCGGCGCATCGGCCAGGGCGTCCTGGACGAGCTCTTCACGCGCCTGCGGCGCGATGCCTTCGGC
>JALZLU010000478.1 GCA_030858685.1 Chloroflexota bacterium
TGCTCTCGCCGGGCGACACGTTGGTCGATGGCGGCAACGCCAACTTCCATGACTCCAAGCGTCGCCACGCGCTGCTCAAGGCGCAGGGCATCCACTTCGTCGATGCAGGGATCTCCGGCGGTGTCTGGGGGTTGACCAACGGCTACGGCACGATGGTGGGCGGCGACCGGGAGGCGGTCGAGCCGCTCGAGCCGGTCTTCCGGGCGCTCGCGCCGGAAGGCGGCTACGTGCATTGCGGGCCGCCCGGCGCGGGCCACTACACCAAGATGGTCCACAACGGCATCGAGTACGGACTGATGCAGGCCTATGCGGAGGGCTTCGAGATCCTGCACGCCTCCGACTACCCCCTGGACCTGGAGGCCATCGCCAAGGCGTGGCAGCACGGCACGGTCATCCGCTCCTGGCTGCTGGAGCTGGCCGGCTTGGCATTCGAGCAGCACGGCGAGGCGCTGGCTGACCTGCGCGGCTGGGTGGCTGACTCGGGCGAGGGCCGCTGGACCGTGCAGGAGGCCATGGATCTGGACGTTCCGGCGCCCATCATCACGCTCTCGCTGCTGACGCGCTTCCGCTCCCGCCAGGAGGAAAGTTACGGCGCCAAGGTGCTCGCCGCGCTGCGTGAGCAGTTCGGCGGCCACGCCGTGAAGAGCACGGACGAGGCCGGCTGACGGTGCCCTCGGGCAGGTCGGCGAAACCGAGCGCGGCCGTCTCGGGCAAGTCCACGAAGCCGAGCGCAACGGCCGCCAAGTCGACCCCGAAGGCGGCCCCGGCGGCCCCGCTGTCCTCGGACAAGGGCGCATCCTCCCCCGCCGCACGCTCCCGCGACGCGCTCCACGTCTACCGTGCGGACACCTCGACCGTGCCGGACAACCCGTTACGGGCAGGGACCCGTCTGGAACGCATCCCGCAGCCCTGCATCCTGGTCATCTTCGGCGCCACGGGCGACCTGGCACAGCGCAAGATCCTGCCTGCCATCTACAACCTGCGGCGCGCCGGCCTGCTGCCGCCAGAGTCGGCCGTCCTGGGGTTCTCTCGGCGCGACCTGACTGACGACGCCTACCGCGAGATGGCGCGGGAAGCCATCGTGGCCCACTCGCGGGTGCCACTCGAGGAGGGCATCTGGAACGACTTCGCCGAGAGCATCCACTACCAGCAGGGTGAGTTCGGTGAGCGCTCCGACTTCAAGGTCCTGGAGGAGCGCCTGGAGCAGGTCGATGCGGCCCGGGGCACTCGAGGCGACCGCCTCTTCTACCTGGCCACGCCGCCCTCGGCCTACACGGAGATCGTGAGCAACCTGGGCAAGGTGGGCCTGGACCGTCAGCAGGAGGGCTGGGCGCGCATCGTCATCGAGAAGCCCTTCGGCCACGACCTGGCCTCGGCGCGGGACCTGAACGACGCGGTCATGCATGTCTTCGATGAGTCGCAGGTCTATCGCATCGACCACTACCTGGGCAAGGAGACGGTGCGCAACCTGCTGGTCTTCCGCTTCGGCAACGGCATCTTCGAACCGCTCTGGAACCGGCGCTACGTGGACCACGTGCAGATCACCGTGGGTGAGGACCTTGGCGTGGAGGGGCGCGGCGAGTTCTACGAGCAGGCCGGCGCCAGCCGCGACATCCTCCAGAACCACATGCTCCAACTCCTCAGCCTGGTGGCCATGGAACCGCCCATCGCCTTTGAGGCGGACGCGCTGCGGGATGAGAAGGTTCGCGTGCTGCGCGCCATCGATCCGGATTGGACCTCGGCGCGGGTGCGGGCACAGGTGGTGCGCGGCCAGTACGCCGCGGGCTGGTCGGCCGACCACAAGGTCGTCGGCTATCGCGCCGAGCAGGAGGTCCCGCCCGACTCCCGCGTGGAGACGTTCGTGGCACTCAAGCTGGAGGTGCAGAACTGGCGCTGGGCGGACGTGCCCTTCTACCTGCGCACCGGCAAGCGGCTGCCCAAGCGCGCCACGGAGATCGCCATCCACTTCAAGCAGCCGCCGCTGATGCTGTTCCGTGATGCCAGCACCAACCCCGAGCCGAACCTGCTGGCCATGCGCATCCAGCCGGACGAGGGCATCCTGCTGCGCTTCGCGGCCAAGGTCCCGGAGCTGGGCCTGGACGTGCGCAGCGTGAACATGGACTTCACCTACGGCACGTCCTTCATGAAGGACGCTCCAGAGGCATACGAGACACTGCTGCTCGACGCGATGCTGGGCGACGCCTCGCTGTTCACGCGGGCCGATGAGGTCGAGGCCGCCTGGGGCATCGTCTCGCCCATCATCGACCTGTGGCGGCAGTGGGATGAAGTGGAAGCGAGCGGCGACGGCCCCTCACCAGAGGAGGTGGAAGGGACCCTTGCCGAGGGCATCGGCACGGGCATCTGCTCCTACGACGCAGGTACCTGGGGGCCGGAGGCGGCGGACCGTCTCATCGAGCGGGACGGCCGGCGCTGGCGACGGCTGTGAGCGTGCCCACGGCGGACCATCCGGCCACGCTGGAGACGACGACCACCCGCTGGCACGCCCGTTCCACCAGCATCAGCGACACGGTCCAGCAGCTGGGCCGCATCTGGAGCGGCGCCGCGCGGGAATCGCAGAAGGCACCAGCCAGTGCGACCG
>JALZLU010000455.1 GCA_030858685.1 Chloroflexota bacterium
CGGCCATGCTGACGGTCATCGGATTCAGCGTGCACGACACCATCGTGGTCTTCGACCGCGTTCGGGAGAACCGCATCCGTCATGCCGGCGAGCCCTTCGCCGCCATCGTCAACCACTCACTGCTCCAGACGCTGGGCCGTTCGGTGAACACCTCGCTGGTCGTGCTGATCACGCTGGCATCGCTGCTGCTCTTCGGTGGCGACGCGATCCGCTCGTTCATCTTCGCGCTGCTCATCGGTATCGTCTCGGGCACCTACTCGTCGATCTTCAACGCGAGTGCCCTGCTGGTGGACTGGCACGAGTGGTCCGACCGTCGCCGTCAGAAGGCATTCGTGCAGTCGCGCACGGGGGGATAAGTCCGGGTGGAGTCACGGGTGCGAGACTCGGGCGTGCCTGAGCCATCGCCCCGCTATCGCTGGATCCTGCCCGACTCAGTGGACCCATCGCCTGAACTGCTCGGCCTGGCCGAGGCACGAGGCATCTCGCGCCGCCTGCTGGGCGTGCTGGCCGGCCGCGGACACCGCGATGGACCTTCCCTGGCGGCCCTTTTCGATGATCCGCTGAAGGGTCTCCACCCGCCCCATCTGCTGCCCGGCGCGAGTGCCTTCAAGGGGAGGATCGATGCGGCGCGACTCCGCGGCGAGCGCGTCATGGTCTTCGGCGACTTCGATGCCGACGGTCTGACCGGTCTGGCCATCCTGGTGCGAGCGTTGCGGATGCACGGCCTGGACGCCGCGCCGTACGTGCCACGGCGCCTCGAAGAGGGACATGGCCTCTCGCTGACCGCCGTGTCCCGCGCGAAGCGGGAGGGACGGACCGTGATCGTCACGGTCGACTGCGGCATCTCCAGCGAGGCGGAGGTTCGCGCGTCAGCGGATGCGGGCATCGATGTGCTCATCACGGACCATCACCGGATCCCCGCTGTGCTGCCGCCGGCCGCGGTCATCGTCGACCCGCACATGCCGGACAGCGTCTATCCGAACAGGCACCTTTCGGGCAGCGGTGTCGCCTTCAAGCTGGCGCAGTTGTTGGCAGGAGACGATCCGGAACTGCGGCAGCACGCGCTGGCCTTGGCCGAACTGGCGGCCGTAGGATCCATCGCGGACGTGGTCCCGTTGATCGGTGAGAACCGGGCCATCGTCCGCCTCGGCCTGGCACGACTGGCCAGTCAGCCCTCGCCGGGATTGGCGGCACTCCTGGCGCAGGCCGGTGTGTCACCGGAACGGCTGGACCTGGAGACCATCGGATATGCCATCGCACCCCGGCTCAATGCGGTGGGGCGCATGGGCGATGCCGACGCGGCCGCGGCACTCCTGCTCACTGATGACCCGGAGGAGGCTGCTCGGCTCGCCACCACACTGCAGGCTGCCAATCTGGAACGGCGCGAGCTGACCGCCTCCGTCCTCGCTGAAGCGCGCCTGCGCGCCGCCGAGGAGCCGCCCGACGCGCCGCTCATCCTGATCGTCGGCGAGTGGCCGGTCGGTATCATCGGCCTGGTGGCCGGACGGCTCGCGGAAGAGAGCGGCCGCCCCGCCGTGGTCGTCTCCAGTTCATCGGCACCATGGCGAGCGTCGGCCCGAAGCGCCGGCGGATTCGACCTGGCGGCAGTCCTGGACGTCATCAGCGATGTCTTCATCCAGCACGGCGGCCATGCCGCGGCGGCCGGATTCAGCCTGGCGCCTGAGCGGTATCCGGAGTTCCAGCGCCGCATCCTCGCCCTCGCCGCCACCCTGCCGAGCCCGGATCCTCGCCCAGGGCTGCGCCTGGACCTCGTGGCACGCGCCGAATCGGTGGATTACGTACTCTTGCGCGAGATGGCACGACTGGACGGCAGCGGGGAGACGCCGCCGCTCGTGGGCATCAGCGGACTCCGCGTGGCGCGCGTAAGAACCGCCAAGGGGGGACACCTCCAGCTGACCATGCGCAAGGAACGAGAAGTGATCGACGGTATCTGTTTCGGCCGCGCGGAGGATCTCGGGAGCGCGCTGCACGAGGGTCAGCATCTGGACATCGTGGCGCGTCTCGCCAGCCGGGTCTTCGCGGGCTTCGAGTCGATGCAGCTGGAGATCCGCGATGTAGGTCCCCCGGGCTCGTTGGCACCCGCGGGGTCCGCCGCGTGAGCAGGGCTGCTCCTCGACGTCCTGCCGCTTCTCGAGCGTCCGATGAGAGTCCTCCGGGCCGCCCCGCCGACGCCGCGAGGGTAGTCGCAGCGCCCATCGTGGCGCTGGTGCTGCTGGCCCTGGCGGCCGTCGTGAGCCTGAACGTCCTGGCCATAAGCGGCCCCGGGCCTCGTAGCCCTGGCGGTGGGCCGGACCAGCCGGGCAACGGCGGGAGCGGCGGCAACGGCGGCAACGGCGGCAACGGCGGTGGGCAGGGTCCCATCGGCGGAGGCCGCACACCGAACCCCAGCGTGGTGGTGGTGCCGCCGCCCGAGGAGCAGAGCGAGATTCGCGGCACGCTCCTGTTCGCGCGCACGGGCAACATCTGGGCGGCCACCGGCCGGGGTCTCAGCCAACTCTCGAACCTTGGCCTCGACTCAGCGCCGGACTTTGCGCCGGACGGCTCGGCCATCTACTTCATCGAGACGCGGACCAGGGGAGCACGCGTTTCCTGCGGCCGCTTCGAGGCAGGTTGCCAGGACCGGCTCGCGCAGTACACCTTCGACTACCCCGTCCTCATGCGTATGGACCCCGTCGGAGGGGATCGCACGGAAGTGAAGGACAGCCTCTTCAGCGATACGACTTTCCAGCCCAGTGGCGGACAGTGGTTCAGCTGGCTACTTCAGCCGGACGTCAGCCCGGACGGCGAGTCGGTGGCCATCTCCAGCGACGGTGAGGATGGCAGCGGTGAGTTGCTGTTGAGCGTGCTTTCCACGGACGGCGGGTCCATCGAGACCGTCACTGTGGGCGAGAGCTCCGGCCTGGGCCACAGTGACCCCGCCTGGAGTCCCGACGGTGCCCGTATCGCATTCACCTACAACGCTCGCAGCGGCAGCGCCGGCGCGCCCCGCATCGGCGTATACACCCTCGCCGACCAGTCACTCCAGCTGCTGCGGGGCAACGGATACGCCAATCCATCCTGGTCGCCGGACGGGACGAGGATCGCCGCCGAGCGCACGAGCGGGCGAGGCCGAGACCTGGTCATCGTGGACGCCGAGCGTGGCGGCGAAGTGGCGCGCCTGACCAACGACGGTCGAAGCTTCGCACCGGCCTTCTCGCCGGACGGGACGCAGCTCGCCTACTTTCATCTCGAAGGCCAGGGCGTGGACCTCCGGGTGATGACCCTCGAGTCGACCGCCACGGGCGTCGATCGGCTCGAGGACATGGCGATCACGGATGACGGTTCGCTCGATGCGTCATCGCCACCCAGCTGGTGGATGCCGGCCGATCTCATCCCTGAGCCGACGCCGAGCCCGGTGACTTCGCCGGGAGCGTCTTCCACTCCGTCAGGAGAGAGCGAAGCCCCATGACGTCGGTCCCGTCGGCCGGGACGACTCTTCCTGAACGGTTGGGGGCTCGCATCGGTCGGACCGGCACGCTGCTCTGCCTCGGGCTCGATCCCCATCCGGATGCCCTCCCGCGTGGTTTCCAGCCGGGCCTGCGGGGAGTCGAAGCCTTCGCCCGGCTGCTGCTCGATGCCGCCGCGCCCTGGGCCTCCGCAGTCAAGGCCAACCTCGCCTTCTTCGAAGCGTTGGGTCCTGAGGGCATGGCCGCGTTGGAACGCTTGCGTGCGGACCTGCCCGCCGATCTGCCCTTCATCGCTGACGCAAAGCGCGGTGACGTCGGCTCGACCTCGACCCGACACGCGTGCGCCATCTTCGACCACCTCGGCGCGGACGCTGTGACGGCCAGCCCCTACCTCGGCCGGGAGGCCATCGCGCCGCTCCTGGAACATCCCGATGGCTTCGTGTACGTCCTCTGCCGGACTTCGAATCCCGGAGCGGCTGAATTCCAGGACCTGAAGGTGGCGTCCAGTCGTCGATCCGATGGCGCCGAAACGGCCCCGGAGCCGCTGTATGTCCACGTCGCCCGCCGCGTCGCTGCCTGGGCGGGCGGTGGCGCCGGTATCGGCCTGGTGGTCGGCGCCACCGCCCCGCAGGAGCTGGCAGCCGTGCGGGCGGTGGCCACCGCCACACCATTCCTCGTGCCGGGCGTGGGCCACCAGGGTGGGGACGCGG
>JALZLU010000483.1 GCA_030858685.1 Chloroflexota bacterium
GAGGGGCACTGCCTGGGGACGGCTGCCGTCGGCGGGCGTCGGGTCGGCCACGGGCGGGTCCTCCGACTGGATCGGTGAGTGCAGCGGTCTTCGGGACGACGCCAGTTTACGTCAGCCGATAGCCAGACATGAACCCACGCGCTCAGCCAGGCCTCGTCATGACATCCGGGGCACATACTGGTCAGGTCAGTGGCCGACGCTGCCTTGACCCGGAACCGCGCGTGTCCTATCCGCTCGTTGCCAGGCGGTCGGGGTCGAAGAGAGGCGTTTGGCGCCCTTCGCCGGAGTTCGCCCGTCGTAAGCGATAGGGCGCCAGACGCTGCACGGGGTGCCACTCCACCTCGTCGAGCGGCGGCAGGAACGGTTGCGGCGAGGGGTAGCGCGTCGGGAACAGCCGCGGCTCGTCGACCTCTCGCAGCAGGCGGCCATCGGATTCGTAGGTAACGCGGTACTGGGCCAACGCCTCGGTCGCGTACTCCACGGTCAGCGTCGCCCCGTCGAGCCACACCGCCGCGCGCTCGCCGGCCAGGCCCCGTTCGCCGTACAGCCGCCAGTGCCGGAAGCGGACGGAGCCGCCGGCATTCAGCACCCGCGTCGCCCGCAACCGAAAGAGCCGGTCGAGGTCGGCCGCGTCGCACCACGCTCCGTGCACCCAGCCCAGCACCGCGGCCGGGCTCCGCCGCCCCTTAGGGCGGTCGGTATGGGCGGTATGTGCCTGGTGGTTGTAGTCGTGGACGAAGCGCGCGTGGGCGCCGCGGAGTTCCTCCCAGTTCGTGGCGCGGGCGAGGTGGTAGTCGGCCATGCGGCGCATGACGTCGAAGTGCGTCTCGATGTAGCTCTGCCAGGCCTGGCCCGGATCGATCCGCTCCTTGCGGATGCCGAGGACCCCGTAGATGGCGGTGGCCTGGGCGGCGCGGAAGATGGTGCCGCCGTCGCTGACGAGGGCCTCCGGCGCCCCATGGATTTCGACCGCCGCCCGCAACACGATCAGGTAGGCGGTGAGGTCTTGCCGCGGCGTGATCGCGCTGGCCAGCAGCGCCCGGCTGAAGTTCTCCAGCACCGAGATCACGTAGACGGGCTTCCCCGTGCCCAGTTGGTGGTCCTCGACGTAGCGGACATCGACGGTCCAATACTGGTGCCGCCGCTGCGCCGCGAACGGCATGGGTTGGGGCGCGTGCGGGGCAGACGCCGCCGGCCGCGGGGCGCCGAGGTCCCGGTGCAAGGCGAGGATCCGGCCGCAGGTGCGCGGGCTCAGGTGGATGCCCAGCTGCTCGAGAGCGGCGTGGATCCGAAACTCGCCGAGCTCGGGGTTGGCCTGCAGGCGGCGGATGGCGACCATGGCCTTGAGGTCCACCTTCCGGGCGTGGCGGTGCGGGGCGCGGGAGCGGTCGGCCAAGCCCGCCAAGTCCTCCGCCACCCAGCGCTGCAGGGTGTCGTAGACCCGCGAACGCGACGTTACCAAGCACTCGGCGATCCGCGTGACGGTCCAGCCCTCCTCGTACAGGTCGACGATGGCCTTGCGCCGGGCCACCGGGTCGGGGATGTCGCGGTAGCGGGGGAAGCGGCGCGGCGGGTGGAGCGGGAGCGGTTCGGTGGCCAAGACGCGCTCGACCGTGTGGTGCCCGACCGCCCGGCCGAAGCGGTGGCGGCAGATCGTGGCGATCTCGTACGGGCGCAGGGCCGGACACTCGGCCTTGAGCTCGACGATGGCCTTGCGGATCCCGAGCGGGAGCCGGCGTCGGTCCGACTCCGGTAGGTCGTCCGGCGCGAAGAGGCTGCGCATCCCGGCGGACCCGAAGCGGGCCGCCTTGCGCCGCAGGGTGCGCTCGGGGACGCCGGTCTCGCGGGCGCGGGCCACGGAGCTGCGCCCGAAGAGGACGATCGGGCGCAGCAGCTCGTAGGTTTCCTGTTCCGGCGAGTTGACCAGCAGGCGCAGCTGCTGCCAATCGTCGGTCGGCTGGTGCTGCGAGCGACGGGCGGAGGGCATCGGTCACCTCGGGCACAACGCGTCCCGAGACGGACTCGGACGCTCGGCGCGGGGATGCCCAAGTTCTTACCGCCGCAGTGCCGCTCTGTCAACGGCGGCAGCCAAACCTCGTCACATGATGCTCCACACCTGTTTGCACTGAGCGTGGCAACAGACGCCCCAACGGCGATGGAGGAGAAACGAGCCACGACGCTCCGCGGGATCTCGCCATGACGCCTCGCCATCACCTCGGCCCTAGCGCGGTCGCTATCGATCACGTGCGGCGGTTTGGATCTCCTCGGCGGCGAGTTGGGCGCCGTCCTCCGTCGTCAGCACACGCGCAAGCCGCCGCGCACCCTCGCGGAAGTGCGCCTCGGTGACCACCCGCATGATGGCCTGCCCGATCTGCTCGGGCGACGGGTCGCGGCCCACCCGGACGCCGGCACCGTGCGCCACGACCCGCGCGGCGTTGTCCGGCTGATCGGCAAGCAGCGGAATGCACACCAGCGGGACGCCATGCGCCAGCGCCTTCATCACTGTGCTGAGACCGCCCTGGGTGACCATCGCCGCCACCTCGGGCAGTACCGCTGAGTGGGGCACGAATGGCTCGATCCGCGCGTTCGTCGGGGCGGTGAACTGTGCTGGTTCGAGGGCAGGCCCCACCGTCACCAGCGCTCGCACCGGCAGCGATGCGAGCGCGGTCAGAATCTGGTGCATGACCGGGCCCTGCCCCTGGGGGAGGGTGCTGAGGCTGACGAGGACCAGCGGGCGGGGATCGCCAGCGGGCCAGGGCGATATCCAATCAGCGACCGGCTCATCATCGAACGGCGTGCCCACATAACGCACGTTGGGTGGCAGGCGCCGGATGGGAAAATCGAACACGCGGCTGGCGAGGAGGAGCACCCGCGCCGCCCGGTCGTACTGCTCCAGCGGCGAGCGCAACGGCGGGAGGCCGAGGTGCGCGCGAGCCCGATTGTGGGCAGGCAACCCGTCGCGGATGGAGATGCGCCGGCTCCCCGCGTGATACAGCGTCTCGCGCAGCCTGCCCAGGGGACCACGGGCCGGCGGCAAGCCGGTGCCGAATGGTGGAGCGCCTGGAGTGGGCCACGGAAAGTAGCCTTTATGGACGAGTGCCGCAGCCGGAGTATCGGCGGCCTCCGCGGCGGCGAGGGCACCGAGCAGGACGTAATCGGCGGCGACCACGTCTGCTGGGGCGCGCCGGAGCTCAGCCGTGACGTTCATCGCCCACGCCGGCGCCCAGAGGTTGGGGCGCGTGTTCGCGGTGATCGGGTCGAGGGACTTGGGGGCCCAGCCGCGGACGAGCCCGCGAAGTGGCGGCGCGTCCTGGAAGGGATGGGGATCTGGTTCCTCGAATGGAACGAGCGACGCCCCCGTCGCCGCGATGCGCTCGAGAAAGCGCGGGCTGATCGGTGCCCGTGAGGCGCGCACGCCCGGGCCAGCCAGGACGCGGACCCGGTGCCCGCGAGTGACGAGGCCGCGGACAATCGGCAGCAGGAGGGGGACGTTGCCACCGCCTTGAAACATCGCGAAGAGGATCGCGAGCGGCTGGCTGCTCCGCGGCGCGGACGAGTCCATCGAGTGCTCCTTGGCGCCTTCGGGCTCCGAGCGATGCCAGTTGGTGGTAGGCAGTAGGGGTCGCTTGCCAACGGGGATCATCATGCGGCACTCGGCCATCCAAGCGCCACTTGCCGTCTCCCAAGAACCGGGTCAGCCATCGTGGGACTGGCTCGCAGCCGCGCCTTCACTCCCACGGGAAGTGTTGGCCGCGATGCTGCCAGCCGTGCTGCAAATATGTGTGGAGCATCATGTGGCGAGGGCTGGCGGCAGCGGCCACCAATGCGACCACTATATGCCCCGGAAGTCGTGACGGGGCCTGCGCTCAGCGGTTCGAACTCTTCGGTGTAGCGCTCGTCGAACCGTTCCAGATTGCGCATGTAGCGCGCCTGGCCATCCTCGCCTTCCCACTGACTGAATATCGCCGCGAACATGGCGTTGTCCAGCGGATGAGCCGTGGCGGTCCGCAGGTGCGTGAGCACGGTGCCGCGAAAGATATGGTTCGGCATCGTGCGGTACGCCTC
>JALZLU010000475.1 GCA_030858685.1 Chloroflexota bacterium
ACGACAGCCTGCACCACCGAGCGGAACTCCGGCGACAGGCGTCGCAGCCCCGCCGCCAGGTCGCCGTACTCGACTCCGAGCAGCACCTGGTCCTCGGCGGACGGCATCACCTGCTGCAGCGCCGGCACCACGTCCCAGTCAGGGATGAGCACCACGTCCCGGCGGGAACGTAGCCGCGAGACCATCCGCCGGAACGCGATCCCCCACAGCCACGCACCGACCTCGCCGTCGTGACGGAACCGCCGCGCGTCCTTCCAGAGCGCGACGAAGGTGTCCTGCACGACCTCGACAACGACCTCGGGATCGTTGCAGCGGCGGATGAGCCGGGCGTGCAGCCAGGCGCCGTGCCGCTCGTACAGCTCCCGCAGCGCGCCAGAGTCCCCGTCCGCGACCGCAGCGACCAGCGCCGCGTCAGTCACCATCGGGGCGGTGCTCATGACCTCATTGTCGCCACGACGACCTGGTTTGGTTCCCGGCTGCCCACGTTGTCAATACCCGGGACTGCGGGACCTCCTGCCGGCCCTCGGCTGCCCTTGGCCGCCCGTCGGCCGCGGCCGTTCAGCCCGAGGTCAGCCCGGTCGACCCTGCCGCCGACAGCCAGCCGCGGTCATCCGGATCTGCCGCGTGGGGCGCGGTCGTGCCGCTTATCGAGCGCGCCCCACGCGTTCAACACTGAGTGGTGCAGCCGTGCGCAAGCCGCCTTACTAGGTGATGTCACGGCGGATGGCCACACGTGTGCCGATCGCGGCGAATGCGAGCGCCCAGGTAAGCAGGACCAGCCCGCCCGCGGCCTGCCCGAGCATCGCCGCGTCGACCGAGGACGTGAGCCGGCCCAGCGCGTTGCCGGCCCGATAGGGCAGGTACTGCGCCACTTCGGAGGTCGCTTGCACGCCGCTGAGGATCGGACCCAGCACGAAGAGGTAGACGACGAACCCCACGATCGCTGCAATCTGGTTACGCATGAGACACCCCAGCCCGACGCCGAGCACGGCGTAGAGCGCCACCTCAAGGGCGACGCCGCCGAGCGTGCGGGCGAGGTCGGTGCCAGACAGCAAGACATGGACGTCCTTGGCAGCAAGCCATGGAAGGGCGACCGCAAGGACCACCGCCGTGCACGCCGCGGCATAAAGAAGACCTGCCGTCGCACAGGTGAGGAGCTTGGCCATCACGACGCGGCCGCGGCGAGGTGTAGCCAGGAACGTGGGTGTGGCGGTCTGATGGGTGAACTCGCCCGTGACCGCCACGATGCCGAGGATTCCAGCCACGAGCAGCGCAGAGCTCGCCTGCGCGAAGACCGTTCGCTGACCCGCGGCGGAGTCCAGGCCGAGAGGTCCCGGCTCGGCGAAACCGATGGCGGCGCTGGTCGTTGCGCCAGCCATCGCCAGGCTCAGCAGCAGCATCCACATCCAGAGCCAGGACGACGTCAGCTTGCGGAACTCGGCGCGGACGAGGGCGCTCACCGGTGATCCTCCACGCCCGTGAGGGAGAAAAAGATCTGCTCCAGCCCATCCTGCCGCTTCTCCAGGCAGTGCAGCTCCACGCGGTGCTCGAAGGCCAGCCGACCCACCTCCCGCACGGTGAGTCCCTCCGTCTCCAGGGTGTCACCGGACCTCCGGCGGACGGTGGCCCCGGCCGAGATCAGCACACCTGCGAACCGTTCCGTGTCCGGGGTCGTGACGACGGCACGGCCACTCGCGGTCAGCTCCTCGAGCCGTCCTTCACGGACCAGCCGGCCCTTGTCGACGATCACCACGCGATCCGCGATCTGCTGCACCTCAGTGAGTGCGTGGCTCGAGACCAGCATCGTGCGACCCTCGCCAGCCAGCCGCCTCAGGAAGACTCGTAGCCAGGCGATGCCAGCCGGGTCCAAGCCGTTTGACGGCTCGTCGAGCACGAGCACAGATGGGTCGTCGACAAGCGCGGTCGCCAGCGCGAGGCGCTGCCGCATACCGAGCGAGTAGCCGCGGACCGGCTGGCGGGCGGCCTCGCTCAGCCGGACCAGCGCAAGCATCTCGTCGGCACGAGTGTCGGGGTAGCCGTTCACGGCGCAGTAGATCCGCAGATGATTCCTCCCGCTGCGGCCGGGGTGGAAGCTGCTGGCCTCGAGCGCAGCACCGACCACGTCTGCCGGACGCTCGAGGTCGGTGTACCTCGCACCACCGATTGTTGCCCTGCCGCCCGTCGGCTCGACGAGCCCCAGCAGCATCCGCAGGGTCGTGGTCTTGCCGGCCCCGTTCGGTCCGAGGAACCCGGTGACCTCACCGGGTTCGGCGTAGAACGAGAGCGCGTCGACGGCGCGGACACCACCGAAGGACTTGGAGAGCCCCTCGATTTCGATGCGGGGCCCCTCCACCACAACCGGAGGCTAGACCTCCTCGCAAGCGCCAGATCTGTCATGGAAGGACGCCCTCATCTGCCGCGAGTCGCGCCACGGCCGATGGGCGGGCGCGTCCGCCATTGCCGCCCTCCTTGCACCCGGTCACGGGGGCACGACGAGCAACGTGGTGGTGTGGGTGTCCTCGGACAAGACGCACTCGACGCGGTGGTCACCTGCTTCGAGGCGCACCGACCCAAGATCTGCACCCGAGACCTCGCGACCTCCACCTTCCGCAGCAGCTTGCTCGATAGCTTGCTCGAAGGTCACTGCACCCGACGGATCGAGGATCCGCACCGTGGCCTGTCCCTGCAGCGACAACGTGGCGACCTCATGGGTGCCGGCACCCACCTCATCCACGTTGAGCAAGCACGGCCCGTACCTCGGGTCAGGGTTGCCGGCAACGATCTCTAACGGCTGAACCCTGGGATCCGGTGGGGGTCGCCCAGACATCCACAGAGCAGCGTCACCCCAGCCACAGCGACCCCGAGACATCGAGCTGTCCGGCCCGCCACGGACGCTGCCGGCAGTCTGCTCGATGCTCGCGCTTGCCGTGACCTCGACCAACGATGCTGAGCTTTCATCTCCAGCAAGCGGCTCTGCAGCAATGTCGCGGGGGGATCGCCTTGGCCCGGGCTCAGAGGCCAGCGGGCTCGCTGTGGACGTGGTGCCGGCCGGGTCCCGTGCAGTCGGCGGCCTGCCCTGCGACGGGAACGGCGTTAATCCGCTCGGCGTTGCGGGTGTCGGGTACGTCGGCGGGCTCACGGTCGTGACGCCGCAGTAGCAGGTGCGTGACCAGGCAGGCTACGGCCGTGGCTAGACCCCCCACCATGAGTGGCGCTCGCGCGCCCATGACGTCGCCGATCCAGCCGACCAATGGAGCGCCCACGGGCGTTGTCCCACCGATGGCGACCACCAGCAGGGCCATGACCCGGCCGCGCATCTCGGCGCCAGCGCGCAGTTGGATAAGGGAGGTGGCAATCGAGCGGAACGCGATGCTGGCCGCGCCGAGGATGAACAGCAGCCCGTACGCCGTTGGCAGCGTGGGCGCCAGGGACAGGAGCACCAGGATGCCGGAGAATAGAAGCCCTGTGATCACCAGCCGCTCCGGGGAGGCCTCGAGCCAGGCGGCGATCGCCAGTCCTCCGATGATCGCGCCGCAACCCATAGCGGCGAACATCAAACCCGCGATGTTCGCACCGCCGTTGAAGGTCTCTCGTGCCAGGAGCGGAAGCGTCACGATCCACTCGTATGCCAGCATCCCGCTGACGGCCATGAGGATCAGCGGCCACAGCAGCGCCGGCTGACGGCGCACGTAACGCAGGCCTTCGCGCAGCTGACCCGGTGCCCGCTTCGCCGGCGGCGAGCGGTACAGCTGACCAGGTCGAATCAACAGCAGTCCTGCAACGACCGCGCCGAAGGACAGCGCGTTCAGCAGGAAGCTGGCGGACAGTCCGACTGTCGTGATCAGGAGGCCGGCGATGGCGGGACCGATGACCCTGCCGGCATTGATGACGATGGTACTCAGCGCGATGGCGTTGGTGAGGTGCTCCGGCCCCACCATCTCGATCGGGAAACTGTGCCTGGCGGGCTTCTCGAAGGCCTCGATCACGCCCAGGATTAAGGCCAGCAGCAGGATCATCCACAGGGTGACCGCTCCACTGGCGGTGAGCAGGCCGAGCAGCAACGCCGGGACCGCGGAGGCGGCCTGAGCGATGATGAGGATCTTGCGCTTGTCCACGCGGTCGGCGAGAAGTCCGCCGTACGGCGTCAGCAGCAGCGTAGGAAGATGCTGCAGTGCAGCGGTGAGCCCGAGCAGCGTGCCCGAGTCGGTGAGCTCCAGAACCAGCCAGGCCTGTGCGACCTTCTGCATCCAATTGCCGATGACTGACACCGTGTGACCAGTGAGAAACAGGCGGAAGTTCCGGACGTGCAGAGACGCGAAGGTTGCGTGTAGGTAGGCCCTCACGACGTGTCCAGCAGCCGTTCCAGCACGGGCAGGGCACCTAGCAAGACCTGGCGCTCCGCCGGGTCGAGGCGGGCGAGCTGTGTCGAGAGGTACTCGTCGGCGCGCTCACTGGAATCTGCCAGGAGCTCAGCGCCCTTTGGCGTGAGCGCTATCCACGCACTTCGGCCATCCTCGGCGTCTGGCGTGCGCTCGACCAGGCCCAGGGCTCCCAGCCGTCCGCCCAGCCGTGTGGTCGAGGATCGGCTGATCTGCTCACGGTCGGCCAGCTGGCCGAC
>JALZLU010000017.1 GCA_030858685.1 Chloroflexota bacterium
GTGCTGGCGGCCATCGCCACCATCGCGCGCCTGGCACCCGGCTTGCCGGTGCTGGCCGTGGCGCCGGCCGTGGAGAACATGCCCGGTTCCCACTCGACGCGGCCGGGTGACGTCATCCGAGCCATGAACGGCAAGGTCGTGGAGGTCAACAATACCGACGCGGAGGGCCGTCTCATCCTGGGCGACGCGCTGACCTGGGCGGAGGGGCAGGGCGCCACGCACCTGGTCGACGTGGCCACGCTGACCGGTGCCGTGGAACGTGCCTTCGGGAAGCTCATCACGGGCGGTTTCGGCACTCCCCAGGAGTGGTGGGACGAGGTGCGCGACGCCGGCGCCCGGCAGGGCGAGCGCCTCTGGCAGATCCCCTTGGTCGATGAGTACCGCGCCGACATGGAGTCCTGGTACGCCGACTTCCAGAACTCCTCGGGGGCGGAAGGCTCGCTGGTCAAAAGCGGCCTCTTCCTGCGCGAGTTCGTGACACGGCCCTGGGCGCACCTCGACATCGCCGGCACGGCGTATCTGCGCAAGAACACGCCGTGGGCGGCACGCGGCGCGACGGGCGTGTCGCACGCCACACTCGTCGAGCTGGCCCTCGCCGGACGGTAGGGACGTCTCGCGGGGGCGGCGTCGACGGCGTCTCGTTGGATGCGTAACGGCGGCCAGGACGCGTGATACGGACTCGGGTAGGACCATCGTGCGGCTGGACCCGGCACCCCACCAGACCACACACTTGGGCCATGCTCGGCGATGACCACAGATGCACGGCTCCTGCTCGACCGAGCGGCTGCCGGCCATCCGACCCCGACTGATGCCCGTCGTCGCGTTGCTCGCAGGCTCGGTCGGAGCGCTCCTCGGCTTCGCGGCCGATCGTCTGGCCACGCGTTGGCCGGACCACGAAACCCCCGCCGGCACCGCGCCCACCCGCCGGCTCGACTGGCGCACCGTCGTCGTGATGGTCGCCGGCCTCGCCTCCCTGGCCGGCCTCTTCGCGCGCTGGGACGAGCCGCGTGACGTACTCGTACTGGCCATCTACTTTGCCGCGCTCATCGTGCTGCTCGCCACTGACCTCGACCAGAAGCTCCTGCCGGACCTCATCACGTTCCCGCTGATGGCCTACGCCTTGGCGCTCCTGGTGCTGGGCTGGAACCCGCTGCTCGATGGCAAGAGCCTGGGCATCATCAGTGCCGTCGCGGCTGGCATCGGGGCGCCGGTGCTCCTGTTCATCTCCGATCGCCTCCTCGGCGGAGCGTTGGGCATGGGTGACCTCAAGCTGGCCGTCAGCCTGGGACTCATGTCGGGCGTCAGCGGACTCTTCGCTGGTTTCCTCATCGCCTCGGCGCTTTCGTCGGTGGTGTTGTTGGTGCTGATCGCGTCACGTCGTATCGGCCTTCGCAGTGCCATCCCCTTCGGCCCCATCCTCATCGCCGCCGGCATCGTCGCGGCACTCTTGCCTGCCTGACTGACGCACCAGGCAACTGAGGCGCGCACCTGGCAGTTGTCCGCCCCGCCTCGCGCCCGCCCGCGCCCGCCTCCGCCCCGACCACGCCCCGACCGTCCGGTCTGGCGATTGCCCGCATGGCTGCCTTGCACCGACCTATCGATGCGGCCTATCATCCCCCCAGCCGGACAGAGTCGCGATGTCGTGCCCCAGCGCGAAGCCCGTCTCGGTCGGTATAGCGACCGCGTCACCGCGTCGTAGATATGGAGCAGGCTTGCCGATGATGCCATGGTGATGCGCGCCCGCCCCGGGCACCGCGTCTCTCGGGTCTTGCTAGCGCTGCTCCTCGCCATGCCCGTGATCCTGAGCGGCACAGCGGTCCTGCCATCTTCCCCGGTCCGTGCGGACGACCTCACCGACCGCATCGCTTCTTCGCGTGAACGTCAGCAGGAACTCCTTCGCTCGATCGAGCGCAACCGCGAGACGCTGGTGCAGTTGCGCGCCGATGAGGATCTAGCTGACGTCGCCCTGGCGGCGAGCGGTAGCCACCTGGACGAGATCAACACCGACCAGGACGCCGTGCGGCAGGAGATCGGCGCCGCCACGGATGCACTCAGCCGAGTACAGGCTCGACACGACAGCCTGGTCTCGGAGCTGAGTCAGCTCGACTGGACGGTCGACCTGCTCGAGTCAGAGATCGCCCAGGGAGAGCAGGACCTGGATGCGCGCAAGCGCGTCCTGGGTGAGCGACTGGCGGAGGCGTACCGCACCGGCCAGACCAGCCTCCTCGAGCAGCTGCTCGATGGCGGCTCCTTTGCTGACGTCGTCACCGATATCGATGCGCATCTCCGGTTCGGCGATCTGGACGTGGAGCTGGCACGTGAGATCGAGGCCGACCAGGACCAGCTCGACTCGCTTCGTCGTCTCACGGTCGCCACGCGCTACAGCACCGACCAGCTACGCCTGGAGACCATGGCTGCTCAGGACGGACTCCTGGCCGAGCAACAGCGCCTCGAGGACGCGCGAGCGCGACTGACCCTGCTCGAGGAAGAGACCCAGGCTCGTCAGCAGGCCCAGCGCGACGAGTTCCAGCGCATCGTCGGTGATCAGGGCGACACGCAGGCGTTCATCGCGGAGCACCAGGCCGCTGAGGACCGGCTCGATGAGCAGATCGCTGACCTGGTTGCCGAGGCGCAGCGCCGCGCGGAGGAAGAGGCACGGCGACTGGCTGAACTGGAAGCGCAGCGCATCGCCGAGGAGGCTGCCCGACTGGAAGCCCAGCAAGCGGCCCGAGCAGCGCAGGAAGCCGCCCGAGCTGCGCAAGAACAGCGTGAACGGGAGCGGCGGGACGCACCAGCAGCGGCACCGGCACCAGCACCACGTGGTACCGGCTTGATGGCCTGGCCCGTGTCCGGTCACGTCACCCAGGAATACGGCTGCAGCAGCTTCCCCTGGTACGCGCCCCGCGGCGGCTGCGCCAGTTTCCATGACGGCATCGACATCTCGAACGCGGACGGGACGCCCATCCGTGCCGCTGGCGCGGGCGTCGTCGCGTTCGTGGGCTACAACCCGTACGAGGCACGCAAGGAGGCCGCCTGGATCGTGGCCATCGGGCACGCCAACGGTCTCGACAGTCGCTACGCGCACCTCCAGCCGCGTTATGCCCCAGGGGTGCGTGCCGGTAGTCGCGTTACGCGCGGCCAGGTCATCGGCTACATGGGCAGCACGGGCAACAGCACCGGCACGCACCTGCATTGGCAGGTCAATCGCAACGGCGTGGCGGTCGATCCCCGCTCCCAGCTCTGACGGAGCGTTGACGGGCTGTTGATGCGCAGCCGGTGACGGCGGCCGGTCGGCCGGGTGTAGCATCGCCCACGTGAAGCGCGTCCTGGCGGTCATCCTCGCGGGCGGTGAGGGCGAGCGCCTCTCGCTTCTGTCGGCCGTGCGGGCCAAGCCCGCCGTTCCTTTCGCGGGCAAGTACCGGATCATCGACTTCACGCTCTCCAACTGCGTGAACTCGGACATCGACAACGTGGTCGTCCTGACCCAGTACAACCCACGCTCGCTCAACGACCATCTGGGCGCCGGCCGGCCCTGGGATCTGGACCGCACCACCGGCGGCATCCGCACCATGCAGCCCTACATCGCGCGCAACCGTCCCACCGAGTGGTATCGCGGCACGGCCGATGCCGTGCTGCAGAACCTGGAGCCGCTCCTCCAATCCAAGGCGGACATCATCCTGGTGCTGGCCGGCGACCACATCTACAAGATGGATTACCAGCCTTTCGTCCAGGCGCATCGGCGTCGCCGGGCCGATGTCACGGTCGCCGTCAAGCGGGTGCCGCTGGGCGACGCGCACCGCTTCGGGGTCCTGGCGCTGGGCGACAACGACGAGGTCACCGACTGGCAGGAGAAGCCGCGCCAGCCCAAGAGCGACCTGGCCAGCCTGGGCATCTACGTCTTCTCGCGCAAGTCGCTGCTGAAGTGGCTGCGCGAGGACCGCATCGACTTCGGCCGGCACGTCATCCCGGCCATGTTGGAGGCGGATGCCCGAGTCTTCGGCTACCAGTTCGATGGCTACTGGCAGGACGTGGGCACCGTGGAGGGCTACTGGCAGGCCAACATGGAGCTGCTGGACGACCACCCCTCGCTGGATCTCT
>JALZLU010000002.1 GCA_030858685.1 Chloroflexota bacterium
GGACCGGGTGATCCTTGATGACGTCCTCCAGGACATCCCAGACCTCCGGCCGGACGCGTTCCACGATGCGCTTGGCGCTCTTGATGTTGTGGGCGAAGCCCTTCTCCACGAGCTGGCGCATGACGAACGGCTTGAACAGCTCGAGGGCCATCTTCTTGGGCAGGCCGCACTGGTGCAGCTTGAGCTCCGGGCCGACCACGATGACGGAGCGGCCCGAGTAGTCGACGCGCTTGCCCAGCAGGTTCTGTCGGAAGCGACCCTGCTTGCCCTTGAGCATGTCAGAGAGGCTCTTCAGACGATGGTTGCCCGTGCCCGCGATGGCACGGCCGCGACGACCGTTGTCGATGAGCGCGTCGCACGCCTCCTGGAGCATGCGCTTCTCATTGCGGATGATGATCTCCGGAGCACCCAGCTCCAGCAGCCGCTTGAGGCGGTTGTTGCGGTTGATGACGCGCCGGTACAGGTCGTTGAGGTCCGACGTCGCGAAGCGTCCGCCGTCCAGCTGGACCATGGGACGCAGGTCCGGCGGGATGACCGGCAGGACCGACAGGATCATCCACTCGGGACGCGTCCCGGAGCGGCGGAAGGCCTCGATGAGGCGCAGTCGCTTGATGGCCTTCTTGCGTCGCATGCCGGAGCTGGTGCGCACCTCGGAGTGAAGTCGCGCGCCCAGCGTCTCGAGGTCCATGCGGGTGATCAGCTCACGCACGGCCTCCGCGCCCATGCCCGCGCCGAAGAGGCGCGTGCCACCGCGCACGCCGCTGCCGTACTTGCGGTCGAGCTCCCGGAAGCTGTATCCATCGAGGGCCTGCTCGGTCAGCATCTGACCGGGCTGGATGCGAGTGATCTCGTCGCGCGCCTTGCGGATCTCTTCCTTGAGCCCCTCCGCCTCGACCTTGAGGCGCTCGCGCTCCATCTCGAGCGTCGCGTCCATCTGGAGCTTGAAGTCGTCGATCTGCTGGCGGACGTTGGCCTCCTCGGCCGCCTCGCGCTCCTGGATCTCCGTGTTGACGCGCTCGATCTCTTCGCCGGCGGCCTTCTTCAGGCGCGTCTGCGCGGCCTTGTCGGCCTTGTCGCCGGAGGACACGATGGCCTCGCCGGTGGGCTGGAAGACGATGGGCTCCTCGGCGGCAGCGCCGCCCAGCGCGTCCATCTCGGCCTGCGATGCTTGTTGCGCCTCGACCAGCTCGGAGGTTCGATTGGTACGCTCCTCCTCGCGCTCCTTCTTGAACTGCGCCAACGCGGTGTGCAGCTCGTCCGACTGGCGGTGCACCTCGGAGCGCAGCTCGTCCTCGCGCTCGGCGAGCAACTTGCCGCCCTTGCCACCGCGCCCCTCGGCCTCATCCTCCAGCTGCTGGAGCATGCGCGTGCGCGCGTCCTCATCGACCCAGGTGACGATATACAGGGCGAAGTAGAGGATCCGCTCGAGGTTGCGGGGGCTGATGTCAAGCAGAATGCCCAGCCGGCTGGGGGTGCCCTTGAAGTACCAGATGTGCGAGACCGGGCTGGCCAGCTGGATGTGGCCCATGCGCTCGCGCCGGACCTTGGCGCGGGTGACCTCCACGCCGCACTTGTCGCAGATGATGCCCTTGTAGCGGATCCGCTTGTACTTGCCGCAGTAGCACTCCCAGTCCCGGGAGGGACCGAAGATGCGCTCGTCGAAAAGCCCATCCTTCTCGGGACGGAGCGTTCGGTAGTTGATGGTCTCCGGCTTGGTGACCTCACCCTTCGACCAGTCCCGGATCTGATCCGGGGAGGCCAGCGAGATGCGGATGGCGTTGAAATTATTGACTTCGAGCATCGTTCTCCTTCGTCACGCCTGGCGAGGACGCGAGATGAGCGGGCTGGAGCGGAGCGACGTGCACCAGCCGAACCGACGGTCCGCCTGGCCAGGGGCCCGCACCCCCGGCCGCGAGCGGTCCGTGTCGATCGGGTTGTCTATCAGTCTTCGAACCCGGCGAGATTGATCCCACCAAGATCGGGCAGCGGGTAGGCCGAGGCATCCTCGGCGAAATGGATCTCTTCTTCGTTCTCGTTGAGGATCTCCACGTTGAGCCCCAGGCTCTGGAGTTCCTTGATGAGCACCTTGAAGGACTCGGGCACGCCAGGCGCCTGGATGTCCTCTCCCTTGACGATGGCCTCATACGTCTGGACACGGCCCATGACGTCGTCCGACTTGACCGTGAGGAGCTCCTGCAGGATGTTCGCGGCCCCGTAGGCCTCGAGCGCCCAGACCTCCATCTCGCCGAACCGCTGGCCGCCGAACTGCGCCTTGCCACCCAGCGGCTGCTGCGTGATGAGGCTGTAGGGGCCTGTGGAGCGAGCGTGGATCTTGTCCTCGACAAGGTGGTGAAGCTTCAGCATGTAGATGTACCCGACGGTGACCTCACGGTCGAAGGCTTCACCGGTGCGACCGTCGTGCAGCTTCGTCTTGCCCGACTCGGGCAGGCCAGCCGTGCGCAGCTCGTCCCGGATCTGGTCCTCCGTAGCGCCATCGAAAACGGCCGTGGCGGCGCTTATGCGATGACCGGCCTGGCGACCCTGCTCGTGCAGCGCCCAGCCCAGATGTGTTTCCAGGATCTGGCCGATGTTCATCCGGCTGGGCACGCCCAGCGGGTTGAGGATGATGTCGACGGGGGTGCCGTCGGGCAGGAAGGGCATGTCCTCCTGCGGCAGGATCTTGGCCACGACACCCTTGTTGCCGTGGCGGCCGGCCATCTTGTCGCCCACCGAGATCTTGCGCTTGGCCGCCACGCTGACGCGGATGAGGCGGTTGACGCCGGGCATCAGCTCATCGCCGCGGTCCCGGTTGAACTCGCGCACATCGACGACCTTGCCGCGCTCACCGTGCGGCAGACGCAGGCTGGAGTCCTTCACCTCGCGCGCCTTCTCACCGAAGATGGCGCGCAGCAGGCGCTCCTCCGCGGTCAGCTCGGTCTCGCCCTTGGGCGTGATCTTGCCCACCAGGATGTCGCCCGGCTGGACCTCCGCGCCGATGTAGACGATGCCGTCCTCGTCGAGGTCCTTGAGCGACTCCTCGCCCACGTTGGGGATGTCGCGGGTGATCTCCTCGGGACCGAGCTTGGTGTCACGCGACTCCAGCTCGTGCTTCTCGATATGGATGCTGGTGAACAGGTCCTCACGCACGAGCCGGTCGCTGACGACGATGGCGTCCTCGTAGTTGCCACCCTCCCAGCTCATGAAAGCCACCAGGATGTTGCGGCCCAGAGCGAGCTCGCCGCGATCGGTCGAGCTGCTGTCGGCCAGGATCTGCCCCGCGCTGATGCGCATCCCGACATCCACGATGGGCCGCTGGTTGATGCAGGTCCCCTGATTGGAGCGGACGAACTTCTCCAGTCGATAGAGATCGAGCTCGCCGGCCTTGCCGTCGTCCGGCTCGACGGTGATCTGCTCGGCGGTCACGGACAGGACGGTCCCGTCCCGACGACCGACCAGGACCTGCCCGGAGTCACGCGCGGCGCGGGCCTCCATGCCGGTGCCCACGACCGGCGCCTCGGGCTCCAGAAGGGGCACCGCCTGGCGCTGCATGTTGGAGCCCATCAGGGCGCGGTTGGCGTCGTCATGCTCCAGGAACGGGATGAGCGCCGTGGCCACAGAGACGACCTGCTTGGGGCTCACGTCCATGAATTCGATCTGCTGCGGCCGCGCCTCCGGGAACTGGTCGCGGTGACGGGCAGGCACGCGTTCGTCGGCGAAGTGACCCTCCTCGTCCAGCGAGGCGTTGGCCTGCGCGACGTAGCGCTCCTCCTCGTCGTAGGCGGCGAGATAGACGATCTCCTCCGTCACACGGGGCCGGATGGGGAACGCGCCAGCCTTCTGCTTCTTCAGCTCCGCGACGGCTTCCTTGGTGAAGAGCTCGCCCTTCTTGAGCACGACCGTGCCGCCCTTGGTGGCCACGTCGGCATCGGCCGACTCACGACCGATCTCCGGCTCGTCCCAGGAGAC
>JALZLU010000003.1 GCA_030858685.1 Chloroflexota bacterium
CGCCCGTCCGGCGTGGCATGGCGGCGCAGATGCTCGATGACTTCCGGCACCGGACGCCAGGGGATGAGGTAGCGCAGGCCCTGCTCCGCCCCGAAGACGGTCAGCATCCGGCCGCGGTCGTCGACCACGTAGGTGCCCCACATGTCCTCGTCGCCCACCGCCGCGCCGCGCAGGTGGTTGTCGTCCAGGATCGTGTACTCATAGCCGGAGCTGGCAAGGTCGTACGCCAGTGATGGCTCCCAGACGCGTTCGGCCAGCCAGGCCCCTCGTGGCCGCACACCGCACAGCCGCTCTACCTCGTCGCGCATGCGCGACGACTGTGCGTGGCGGTCAGCGTCGGGCAGGGCCACCAGGATGGGTTCGTACCAGCCGCCGCCCAGCAGTTCGACCTGCCCCCGTCGGACCAGCGCCGCGATCCGCCCGGTCGCATCGGGCTGATGGGTGGCCAGCCACTCGAGGAGGGGACCGGAGTAGTGCAGCCCGGCGCGGACGATGGGATGGCGTTCCAGGGCCGAGAGCATCGGCTCGTAAGCGCGCTCCCACAGCTCCTCGATGACCCAGCCGAAGTTGCCCACCGGCTGGTGGTTGTGGAAGACGAGGGACAAGGCGATGCGGTCGCCGCGACCGTCGAGCTGCTGCACGGTCAACGGGTCAGTCGGCGAGCGCCGCGAGCTCCGCTTTGAACTCCGCCCGTTCCTCGCGCGCGGCCGGTAGATACAGCTGCTCCGTGTAGTCCTCAAGCATGCGCGTGGTCGAGAAGCGCCACATGGTGGACGCCACAGAACGCCGCATCTGGGCCATCCAGCGGCGCGGCACGCCGTCTGCCCCGCGCTCGTAGTAGGCCGGCACGACCTCCTGCTCGAGCAGCCGGTAGAGATCGTGCGCATCGGCCCAGTCCTGGGCACCCTCATCGGCCGCGCTCTCGCGTCCGCCGATGGCCCAGCCGTTGTCGCCCACGAAGCCCTCGTCCCACCAGCCATCCAGGACGGAGGCGTTGACGGCGCCGTTCATGGCAGCCTTCATGCCACTGGTCCCCGAAGCCTCGAGCGGCCGGCGAGGCGTGTTCAGCCAGACATCGGCACCCTGTACCAGGTACCGGGCGATGCGGATGTCGTAGTCCTCAAGGACGTAGACGCGGCCGGCCAGTCGCGCCAGGCGGCTCCGGGCGAAGATGTCCTGGATGACGCGCTGGCCGGGTCGGTCGGCCGGGTGGGCCTTGCCCGCGAAGACGATCTGCACCGGCCGTTGCGGGTCGTGGAGCAGGCGGGCTAGGCGGTCCTCGTCGGCAAAGAGCAACGCTGCGCGCTTGTACGTCGCGAAGCGGCGCGCGAAGCCGATGGTCAGGACCTCCGGGTCGAGCGCCTCGGTCAGCTGCGCCAGGGCGGCCGGCGGCTCGCCATGGCGGGCGAACTGACTGCGCAGCCGGCCCCGGGCGAAGTACGCCAACTCCAGCTTCTGCCGCTGATGAGCCTCCCACAGGCGCCCGTCGTCGATGGCCTCGAGTCGCTCCCAGAAGCGATCCTCCGGCACGTGCGCGTCGAATGTCGCCAGGTCCGCGCCGATGCGCGTGTAGAGGTCGCGCACCGGCCCGCCCAGCCAACTGGGTGCGTGAACGCCGTTGGTGATGCCCAGGATGGGCTTGCCCACGATGCCTGACCAGGTCGCGTTGGCCGTCTCGGCGTGGAGCTGGCTGACGGCGTTGGCACCGCTCGTGAGGCGCAGAGAGAAGGCTGTCATGTCGAACTGACCGGGGTCATCGTCGACGCCGCGACCAAGCTCCAGGATGCGCTCCATATCGAGGCCGGCGCCGGCGATGATGGGGGCGGCGGTGCGCCGCACGAGGTCCGTGTCGAAGCGCTCGTTGCCGGCCGAGACGGGCGTATGGATGGTGAAGACCGAGCCGCCGCGCACCCTCGCGAAGGCGTCGTCCAGGGAGAGTCCGGCGACCACGAACTCGCGCGTCTGTTCCACAAGCATGAACGCGGAATGGCCCTCGTTGAGATGCCAGGCGGCGGGCGTGATGTCCAGGGCACGCAGTGCCCGCACGCCGCCGATGCCCAGGATCAACTCCTGGTGCAGCCGCATCTCGCGGCCACGCACGTACAGGATCTGGCTGATGGGCCGGTCCTCGACCGAGTTCTCGGGACGATCCGTGTCCAGCAGGAGCAACGGCACGCGGCCCACGCGCGCCAGCCAGACGCCGACCTGCACGGTCCGCCCGGGCAGTTCCACGGGGATCGTCAGCGGCTCGCCGGTCTCGTCGGCCACGCAATGGAGGGGCAGGCCGTCGGGGTCGTAGTCGGGGTAGGCATGCTCCTGGTGCCCGTCGGCGTCGATGGTCTGGCGGAAGTAGCCATGCCGGTAGAGCAGTCCCACCGCCACGAAGGGCAGCGACATGTCGGAGGCGGCCTTGCAGTGGTCGCCGGCCAGCACGCCCAGGCCACCCGAGTAGATGCCCAGCGACTCATGGATGCCGAACTCGGCACAGAAGTAGGCCACTGGACCGGTCAACTCGTCGGGATGGTGGCGCTTCAGCCACGACTCGCCGCCATCGGCCATATAGGCGTCGAAGCGCGCGAGCTGGGAGCGGTACTCCACCATGAAGTCAGGATCGTCCAGCAGATCCGACCACTTCCGCTGGACCTGGAGCAGCGGCACGGGATTGCGGTGTCGCTGCCAGAGATGGCGGTCGATGCGCGCGAACAGGGCGCGCATCTCGGGGTGCCATGTCCAATAGAGGTTGTAGGCGAGCCGGTGAAGCCCCTCCAGTTGTGCCGGAAGGCGCAGCGGCGTGGTCGCGATCGTGGGGATGTCTCGGCTGAACGGCACGATGCGGCATGCTACACGAGCCGGCTGCGGAAGCGCTCCGCGGCGAGGCACACCTCTACTCGGTTCGGGGGCACCCCGGGGCCAGCGCGCACCCGCCCGGGAAAAGCGGCGGCTACCATCCATCAGGTGCGCATCGCCATGATCGCCTCGGAGTGCGAGCCCTTCGCCAAGACCGGTGGTCTGGCCGATGTGGTCGACGCCCTGGCACGGGCACTGGCCGAGCTCGGTCACCAGGCTGACGTGTATCTGCCGCGTTACCGCGGTCTGGAGCCGCCCGCCGGATCCGCTCGCCTGCCCATGAGCATCCGCCTGCCGTCTGGTCCCGGGCCAGACACGCTGCCGACGCCAACCGCGGTGTCGCTCTGGGACTGTCCAGGCGACGGCTACCGTCTGCGCCTCGTGGACCATCCGCCCAGCTTCGACCGGGAGGGGCTCTACGGCCAGGACGGCACCGACTATCCGGACAACGGCGCCCGATTCGCTCTCTTGGGCCAGGTCGCCTTGGCCGCCGCCGCGGCCGATGACGTCTCGCTCGACGTGATGCACGGCCATGACTGGCAGGCCGGGCCAGCGCTGCTGGCCATGGCCCACGGAGCGCGCAGCGAGGCGGCACTTCAGGAGACGGTCACCGTCCTGACCTGTCACAACCTCGCCTTCCACGGCTGGGTGCCGCCCGACCGGGCGTGGCAGCTGGGCCTGCCCGCATCGGTGGCTGGCGCCGATGGCGTCGACCTGCTGCGGGCGGGCATCGGCGCCGCCGACATGGTCAACACGGTGAGCCCTACCTATGCGGTCGAGTCGCTCACAGCCCGATACGGTGGCGGCGTGGACACGGCGCTGCGCGCGCGGGGCGACACCTATCGCGGGATCCTGAACGGCCTCGACTCGAACCTCTGGGACCCTGCCACGGACGGAGCCCTGGCGGCTACCTATGACCGCGGCGACCTTTCCGGGAAGGCCGCCGATCGCCTGGTCCTGGCTGCTCGTCACGGACTGTCGCCCGACGGACCGATCTTCGGCATGGTGGGCCGACTCGATCCACAGAAGGGCTTCGATCTGGTAGCGGGGGCCGCCTCCGGGCTGCTTGCCATGGGCGGGCGGCTCATCGTGCTGGGCACCGGCGACGCTCGCCTGCTCGCCGAGCTCGGCGCGGTCGCTCGGCGAAGCCCGGACCGTGTGGCACTCCTCGATCGCTTCGACCGTGACGAGGCGCGGCGCATCTACGCTGGCGCGGACATCTTCCTGATGCCCAGCCGCTTCGAGCCTTCCGGGCAGGGCCAGCTCATCGCACTCCGCTACGGGACCGTTCCCCTGGTGCGCCGGACGGGCGGCCTGGCCGACACGATCCGGGACGTTGATGCGCCACGAGCCCATGGCACCATCGCGGGCAACGGTTACGTCTTCGAGGAGGCCACGCCGGAGGCCCTGCTGTCCGCCGCACAGCGAGCGGTCAGTGGCTGGGCGAACCGCGACGTCTGGACCCAGCTGGTCCGCCGGGGTATGGCCGAGGATCACTCGTGGGTTCGGCCGGCGCGGCTCTACGAGCAGCTCTATCACGACGCGCGCCAGCTCCGCAGCCGATCATCGGATGGCCGGGAGGCGGCGGACGCCTCGGATGTCGTGCCGAGGCCGTGACCGCGCGCCTGCTGACCATCTCACTCGTCCTGCTGCTTCTGATCCCGGCCGCCTGCGCGGGCGACACAGACCCGGCCACTTCGCTTCCGGGCAGCGCATCTGCGGCGCCGTCTGCAGGCGGGATCGCATCGCCCTCTGGTGCCAGGGATCCATCGCGCTCGCCCGGCACCAGCGAGGCATCCAGCCCCGGACCGTCTGCCGATCCGGAGCCGACGCCCGACCCTCGCGTGGAGTCCGCGCTGGCGGGACTCGACTCGGACGACGAACTGGTCGGACAACTGCTGCTCATCGGCTGGGCGGGCAGGGACGCGGCAGCTGCCCGAGAGGCCATCCATACGCTGCGACCGGGTGGCATCGTCTTCATCGCGAACGCCAGCACCGCGGATCGGGCGGCCGCGCTCAACGTGGGCCTGGACGGGGTCGCCGCAGAAGGCGGTCTGGTTCCCCTGCTGAAGACCATCGATCACGAGGGTGGTGCCATCCAGCGCATCGAGGACGTCGAGAACCTGGGCTCCAACCGAGACTTCGCCGCCAGCGATCCAGCCGTGGACGAGGCCTGCCAGCGAGGCGCCGTCCATGCCCGCCAGCTGCTCGAGATGGGCTTCGAGATGAACCTGGCGCCGGTACTGGACGTGAACACCAACCCGGACAACCCGGTCATCGGGCCGCGTTCGTATGGTGCCAGGCCGCAGCTCGTGGCGCGTCTGGGAGCGGCCTACATCCGCGGCCTCCGGTCGGGCGGCATCGTGGCCGTGGGCAAGCACTTTCCCGGCCACGGCGATACGGGCATCGACTCACACCTTGATCTGCCGGTGCTCGGCTTCGGGCGCCGGCGCCTCGACGACATCGAGCTGGTCCCCTTCGTGAATGCCATCGCACCCGAGACCGGCCTGGCGGCGGTGATGACGGCGCACATCGCCCTGCCGCGCATCGATCCCAGCGGACTCCCGGCCACTCTCTCGGAGCCGATCATCAGCGGGATCCTGCGCCGCGACCTCGGCTTCGATGGCCTGGTGTTGAGCGACGACATGGCGGCCATGGCCGCCATCACCGATGATTTCGAGCCTGGCGAAGCGGCCGTGATGGCCATCGGCGCGGGCGTGGACATGCTCATCGTGGGCGGCGATCTGGAGCGCCAGACGACGATGCGCGACGCGCTGCTGGGGGCCCTCGCGAGCGGAGACCTGGAGCGCGAACGCGTCACCGACGCCGTCCGTCACGTGCTCGCGGCGAAGGCTGCGGCAGGGCTCCTGGGCGGAGAGCCGACCGTATCGCCCGGTTGTTAGGGGCTACTCGCCGCTCGAGGAACGGCGTGAGGCTGACGCGCCGATCGTCGTTCGACGGAGGAGTCGAAGCCATCTGTCTCTGGCGGAGAGCCATTCGGGCGGGTTCCGTGCGCGTACGCTCCCGATACCATGCTGGCATGGCTTCGACCGGGATCCTGCGACGGGCCCTTCTGCTGCTGATGGCCGCGGCGCTTCTGCCGTTCGCCTCAGCGGGTCCCGTCCTTGCTGTCGCAGCGCCGCTCGTTCAGGGCGTGCGCGTCACCGACTCCCCGTTCTCGCCTGATGGCGACGGGATCCGGGACAGGGTCCTGATCGACGTGACCTTGAGCCGGGCGGCCACCGTCTCCGTATCGGTCATCGACTTCAAGGACAAGGTGGTCCGCTCGATGAGGGCGCGTTCCCACGATGCGGGCACCTTCGCCTGGCGCTGGAACGGTCGCGATGACGGCAGGCGCCTGGCACCAGATGGAGCCTACCGCTTCCGACTCGACCTGCAGGCAGCCGATGGGCTGACCGAGACGGCCATGGTGGTCATCGCCAAGGCGCCAGTGGCGCCGTATCCCGTCAACCCCTCGGCAGTCACCGTCGTCCTCAACGCAGGCCACGGCGGGTCCGATCCCGGCGCGGTCTACAGCGGCGTCCGGGAGTCGGACATGACCCTGGACATCGCCCTTCGCCTGGAGCAGATGCTCGAAGCGTCGGGCGTGACGGTGGTCATGCTCCGCGACACTGACGTCGTCGTGAACGCCGCGGGAGCGGACCTGAACGGCGACGGTGCCATCAACCAGTCCGATGAGCTGATGGCGCGCAACGATGCCGCCAACCTGGCCCGTGGCGACCTCTACGTGACCCTCATGAACAATGCCTACGGCTGCCACTGCGTGCGAGGCACCGAGACCTGGACGCACGATCAGCGGAGCTGGTCACCCGAGGCCCTGGTCCTCGCCTCGGCCATCCAACGCGCTCACTTGCGCCGGCTTCGACCGTTCCGCGATGCCGGCTGGTATCCCATCGACCGGGGTGTCCGCTTCCACGACTTCGCGGTCGTTCGGCCGTATGGCAAGAAGATGCGCCGGCCGGCACTGATGCCCTCGGTCATGACCGAATCGCTCTTCATGGACCACGCCAACGAACTGCGCATCCTGAAGCGGCCCAAGGTCCGCGGTGAACTTGCCGTGGCCTACTTCGAAGGCATCACGGAGTGGCTCAACGGGCGCAGGTTCGGGCTTCGCTACGAAGTCCTCGAGGCGGCCTCCGGCGAAGCCCCGTCGAGCGGGCCAGCGGCGTACCGCATGCGCCTCATGAACTCGGGCAACCGCCCATCATCGGGTTGGCAGCTGCGTGCCAGCGTGGTACCCGCCGTGCCGCTCTACGATGGCTCCGACGAGGTCGGGGCCGTGCTGGGAACGGTGCCCATCCCAGACGGACTGGCGCCCGGCGCGGCCGCCTCCGTGCTGCTGGACGGTCTGACGCTTCCGGCCGAGGCAGGCGACTGGCTGGTCAAGTTCGATGTCATCCTGCCCAACGGCGGGACGCTCGGCCAGCACGGCGTGGTCGGACCGCAAGTGCCCATTCGCACGATCGGCTCCGACCCGAGCCCCGACCCGACGCCCGACCCGAACGCCGCCGACCCGAGCTCCGGACCGGCAGCGGCCCTTGCGAGACCGTCCCCGCTGGATCCCTGGATGCGCCCGGCGCCCGGCTGGGGCGACGCCGCGTGGCGCGGCATCCTTGCCGGCGTCGTTCGGTGGAACGATCACGATCCGGAGCATCATCACGGTCATCACCACGGCGACCAGTGACCTGAAGGACTTCTGGCGCCGGGCCAAGCCATGGGCGAGGGAGGTACAGGGATGGCTCTTCTGGACGGGCGCAAGGCGCTCATCTTCGGCGTCGCCAACGACCACTCCATCGGCTGGGGGATCGCCAAGGCGCTCCACGCGCAAGGTGCGACTGTCGGCTTCAGTTCCGTCGAGAGCCTCCTTGAGAAACGCGTCAAGCCCCTGGCGGCCCGCCTCGGCTCCGACTTCGTCGAGCCCTGTGACGTCCAGGACGATGCCCAGATCGCGCGCGTCTTCGGGCGCTGGGAGGAGCATCACGGCCAGCTCGACATCCTGGTCCACGCGCTTGCCTTCGCTCGTCGTGAGGACCTGGAGGGCGCCTTCGTCGACACGTCACGGGAGGGCTTCGCTGTCGCGCTCGACGTCAGCGCCTACTCGCTGCTGGCGATCTCTCGACACGCCCTGCCGCTCATGACGCCGGGCGGCAGCATCCTCACGCTTTCCTACCTCGGCTCCCAGAAGGTCATCGCCAACTACAACGTGATGGGCGTGGCCAAGGCCGCACTGGAAGCGTCCGTGCGATACCTCGCGGCGGACCTGGGGCCGCGGGGAGTGCGCGTGAATGCCATCAGCGCGGGACCCGTCAGGACGCTCGCCGCGTCGGGTATCGCCGGCTTCAAGGGCCTCTACGGGCGCTTCCGTGACGTTGCACCCCTGCGACGCAACATCACGCTCGACGACGTCGGTGGTGCCGCGGCCTTCCTGGTCAGCGACCTAGCCGGAGCGATCACTGGCGAGGTGCTCTACGTGGACGCCGGCTTCAGCATCCTGGGCGTGCCCGCCGAAGGGGATTGACCACTCGGCCTCAGGGCAACGCACTCGGGCCGGGGGCAAGGAGCAGCTGTGCGAGTTCCGCCTGTGCGCGTGCATCGTCGAGCGCATGATGCGTCACCTGTTGGCGAGTGGGATGGGTTCGCATGACCTCGCGGTAGCGCGTGTCATCCCATCGCGCCAGCCGCTGTCGGCCCATGTACACGCCCTTCAGGTCGAGCGCCGAGATACCGAACGGGTTGCGGCCCAGGAAGCGGTGGAGATAGTCCGCCACGAACATCCAGTCGAACGCCGCATTGAAGCCCACGAAGACCGGCTGACGGCCGGGTGCGACGTCCAGCAGCCACTCGTCCAGGTCGGACATCGCCTGCTGCGGCGCCATGCCGTGCATCGCGAGATGTGACTCGGTGAGCTCATGGATCCGTTCCGCAGCCGGGTCCCAGGGCAACCCTGCGATGGGCTGAATCTCGCGGTACAACCCCACTCGGGGGTCCGTCACGAGGCAGGCGCCCAGCGCGATCATGCTGCCCGTGCTGGGACTCGGCCCGGACGCCTCGATGTCGATGCTGATGAAGCTCTCAGGGTGGGGCACAACGCCATCGTGACGCGTCCGCCCCGTGGCCGCTGCTCAGACAGCGGCGGAAGATCAATTAGGAGCCAAGCGGCTCCTCGTTGGCATCACGCGATCACTTGGGCCAGGGGGCTCCCCCGGCGTCCTGGGGCGAGGCGGCCGCAGGACCCGCGATGGTGGCCTTGGGCCAGGGCGCTCCTCCGGCATCGGCCGAGACGGCCGCGACGGAGGCGCCGGCCAGACTGGCTGAGATGAGCAGAGCCACGAAGAGGGCTCGCAGGCGTCGAAAGTGACTGCGCATGAAGGAACTCCTTCGACTAACGTGCATCCTCGAATCTGGGGCGAGGATGTCTCGCAGGGGGCCATCCTAGCCCATCGTCAATGTCGAGGTCAATCATAGTTTGACCCGTGGGACCGCCCCTTGGGTGCCTGCCACGAGCGGTGCTGCCGTGTGTGATGCCCTGCGCTGCAGTCTGGAGTGGTTGCCATGATCCAATCGAGCCAGGTCGTTCAGCCGCCGCAAGCGTTGCCGTTGAGCACCGGCACACGTCAAGGCCGGCGGAGTCAAGGACAACAGGGTGTAGACTTCCGGGCCATGAAGACGTTGACACGCCGTCGGATCATCGTTGACGACAGCGCTCTGGCCACGCGCATCGGGGGGCGGCTGCGAGAGGCACGCAAGCAGGCCAGGCTGACCCAGCAGCAGCTGGCCGAGGGGCGCTACACCAAGGCCTACATCAGCGCACTCGAGAAGGGCCACGCGAAGCCCTCCATGGCCGCTCTCAACTTCCTCTCCCAGCGCCTGGGCCTGCCGCCCAGCCACTTTCTGGGCGATCCGACCGCTCGCTGGGACCGACTGGACGCGGATATCCTGCTCGCCTCGGGGCGCTGGCAGGCCGCGGCCGACGCGTTCGAAGCGATCCTCGCCCAGCCCCTCGACCGCTCACTGCGTGCCGAAGCGCTGCACGGACGCGCTGAAGCCCTCTGCCGGCTCGATCGTGGCGCCGAGGCGATCGCCGCAGCCACCGAGTCCTTGGAGACTTTCCACGCCATCGGTCGAGACCGGGATGCGGCCCTCGTCACCTACTGGCTGGCCTATGGTCAGCATCTCGTCGAGAACACGGCTGAGGCCGCGGCACTGCTGAGTGGTCTGCTCGCGCAGCTGCGCATGAGGGAGGACCTGGACCCGGACCTGCGTGTCCGTGTACTCATCGCTCTCTCTTCACTGGAGGCGACGGAGGACCATCACCGTTCCGCCCTGGGGTACCTGGAGGAAGCGCGGGTCATGGCGGCCGACCTCGACGATTGGCGCCGCGCGGCCTTCCTTTCGCAACTTGCCTATAACTACACCGGCACTGGCGACGTCGAGGCAGCCATCCGCACCGGGGTCGAAAGTCTGGGCCTCTTCCGAGCCGCCGAGGCGGGTCGTGAAGCCGCAGTCCTCGAGAATTACCTGGCCTTGGCCTATCTGCGCATCGGCAACGTGGAACGCGCCACCGGCTTCGCCTCGCACGCCCGCAGCCGCCACACCGAGGACGGCGACCGGCGCGCCCTGGCGCACGTGGCCGATACCGAAGCACAGATCGCACTTGCCGGCGGTGACACGGCCGCCGCCCTGCGACTCAGCGAGGAAGCCCTGGGGCATGCCCACGCCTCGGAGAACCACCGCGCCGTCGTGAGCAGCCTGCTGACCCGGGCACGTTCCCACGTGGCCGATGGCGATCCCGGGTCTGCCCTCCACATCTACGGCCAGGCCGCCGACGAGATCCGCAAGCACGGCCCGCGTTCCCGGCTCAAGGAGGCACTCGGCGAATGGGCCGAGGTCCTGGCCTCGCAAGGGCGTCATGACATGGCTTACGCGCTGACCCGCGAAGCCCTCCTCGCGGCTTCCGATCCGGCACCGCGCGCGGAGCCTGCCGAATCGTCCGCTCCGACCATTCCGGCCGCCGCTTCCCGCTCATAGTCCCCGATGGCGCGCCAGGACGGTGCCGTGGTCGGGATGCCAGGTCAGGTACTCGTCCGATGGGGAGTTCCGCGTACCGGTGCTGAGGCATCCGCCCGCCTCGCCCTGAAGCGAGCGCGGTCATCGGGTGGCGATCGCTCGGCGGGTTCCGGTGCTGTGGTCCATGCTGCGTCCGTGGCCCGTGAAGACCTGGAAGTCGAGTTAAGGCAGGCGCTCGATGCCGGCGATCTCGTCCTTGAGTTCCAGCCCGAGCGTCGCATCGCCGGAGCCATGGGTCAGGCCGGGACGATTCGGTCGGTCGAGGCGCTGGTTCGTTGGCGACACCTGGCGCGTGGTGTCATCCCGCCCGAAGTGTTCCTGCCCATCGCCGAGCAGACGGGACTGATCGAGCGCATCGGCCGCTGGGTGCTGCCGCAGGCCGTCGCCCAGGCGCGCGCCTGGCAGATGTCGGATGCCACCTATCAGACACTCAGCGTGGCGGTCAACCTGTCGCCCCGAGAGCTCGCGCGACCCGGACTCGGGGCCGATGTCCGGCAGATCCTTGAGGCTCATTCGCTGGAGCCAGCCACCCTTACGCTGGAGATCACCGAGGCGGCACTGATGAACGATCGCGCTGTCGCCGTAGCTGCGCTCACGGAGTTGCGGGCGATGGGCGCGCGCATCGCACTGGACGACTGCCAGGGCGGCGAGGATATCGTGGAGCGATTGCGGGACGTGCCTCTCGACGCCCTCAAGCTGGACCCTGCCGTGACGTCAGGGCTGGGCACGCCGGCTACGGACGAGGCGGTGCGTACGCTCATCGGCGCCGCTCGGATCCTCGGGCTCCAGACGGTCGGCGAAGGGGTGGAGACCCGTGAGCAGCTCAAGACGCTGCGCGACCACGGCTGCGACCTTGCTCAGGGATACCTGTTCGGCAAGCCGCTGGGTGCAGCTGGGATCAGTTCCCTCCTGCGGGCTGAGCGCCGCCGGCGCAGCGATCGAGGCGGCGGGGTCCGCTGAGATCGTCTCCTGGAGGGCGTTGGCGACGTTGCAGGGACGCTGCAACTCTGCACAGGTTCTGGACCCCCGACGGGGAACGCGGGTAAGGTTGGCCCTGACAGTCGTGATCGGCCGCCCGACGTGGGCGCCTCCCGACAGCGGAAGGGTCCAGACGCACGATGACCATCAAGACCGAAGCCAGCTACGACGAGCCCGGCCTGCTGATCCAGCTGGAGCCGGAGGCGGCCCGCCTGTACGACCGTCACGACAAAGTCGCCCAGGAGTGGTTTCCCCACGACTTCATCCCGTACCGGCTCGGTCGCGACTTCGACAAGGAGCCCTGGACGCCCGATCAGCCGCGGCTGACGGGAGTGGCCCAGGTCGCATTCGAGATCGGCCTGCTCACGGAAGACAACCTGCCTTCCTATCACCGGCTCATCCACGGCATGTTCGGGAAGGGCGACGGCGCCTGGATCAACTGGGTCGGTCGTTGGACGGCCGAGGAGGGGCGTCACGCCATCGTGCTCCGTGACTACCTCACTGTGACCCGCAACATCGACCCCGTCATGCTGGAACGTGGACGCATGTTCCAACTCCAGCAAGGCTACGAGCACGACGCGCCGGCCACGCTGCACGGTCTGGCCTACGTGGCCTTCCAGGAGCTGGCGACGCGCATCGCACATCGCAACACGGGCCGCTACTCCAACGACCCCGTGGCTGACAAGATCATGGTGCGCATCGCCGCCGACGAGAACCTGCACATGGTCTTCTACCGCGACATCCTGTCCGCCGCTCTCCAGGTCGAGCCATCGGCGGCGGTCGTGGCCATCGTGGACGAGGTGCTCGACTTCCAGATGCCGGGCGCCGGCATCAAGGGCTATCTGCGCAAGGCGACGCAGATGGCCAAGGCGGGGATCTACGATCTGCGTGTGCACCGCGACGAGATCCTCATGCCCATCCTGCGTCACTGGAAGATCTTCGAGCTGACCGGGTTGGATGCCAGGGCCGAGCAGGCACGCACACGTCTTGCGGAGCACCTTGACCAGCTGGACGCCGCAGCCAAGCGCTTCGAGGAGAAGTTGAGCACCTCCAAGGTGCCGCGCATCGCCGCTCCGGTCTGAGCCGGGGGCGGCAGCCCCTTCATCGTTCCTGCCGCATCACGTGACGTCTGGTGCCTCTTCCTGCGAGGCGTCCGCTGTGCCCATGTTCGGACGTTCCAGTCTCGGGGAAAGCGGAGCCATGCCGTCCGCGGCGCGATCCTCTCCGATGATGTGCATCACCGCGTTGATGAGCGCCAGGTGCGTGAAGGCCTGCGGGAAGTTGCCCAGATGGCGTCCGCTCCCAGGGTCGATCTGCTCCCCGTAGAGACCCAGCG
>JALZLU010000031.1 GCA_030858685.1 Chloroflexota bacterium
CCATGCAAGCCCCGCCGAACAACGACGCCTCGAGGCAGGCGCCATCGGTTCTCGTCGCGGCGGCGTTCCGATCCTGGTTCACACCGAGATCGGCACGTTCGGGCACGAGATCGTCAGCCTGCTCGAACGCTACGGCGTGCCGCCGCATCGGATCATCCTGGCTCACCTGGACCGGAATCCGGATGCCGAGCTGCACGCCGAGATCGCGGCACGCGGGGTGAGTCTCGAGTACGACACGATGGGGCGCGCGAAGTATCGGCCCGACAGCGAGCTGCTCGACTTGATCGAGCGCATGGTTGGTGCGGGGCACCTTAGCCGCCTCCTGCTGGGGCTGGATCTTGGGCGCCGATCCTCGTTCCGAGCCTACAGCGGTGGACCGGGTATGCGATACCTGATGGACACGTTCGTGCCGCGACTGCGGCGGCGAATCGGCAGCGGCGCGGTCGACGCCATCCTGATAGCGAACCCGGCGCGTGCATTTGCGCTCGAGCCCTCCATCGCATGACTGAGCGTTACGACGTCATCGTGGTCGGATCGGGATCCGCCGGATCAGCCGCGGCCATCGCCGCCGGGCGCCTGGGTGCTCGGACGCTGCTCGTCGACCGGCTGGGCTTCATGGGCGGAACGTCCACGGCGGTGCTCGACACGTTCTACGCCTTCTACACGCCCGGTGCAGATCGGCGGCGAGTCGTCGGCGGGCTCGGCTGGGAGGTGGTCGAGCGGCTGACCGCGGAAGGTGTCGCGTTCGAGCGGCCCAACACCTATGGAGCGGGCACAGGCGTGACGTATGACCAGGAGGCGCTCAAGCTCACGTGGGAAGAGCTGGCCGAAGAAGCGGAGGTCGATCTGCTGCTCCACACCTGGGCCACCGGCGTCCAGGTGACCGGCGGACGAATCGAAGGCATCCGTTGCTGGAACAAGGGCGGTGAGCGCTTCATCGGTGCCGATGCAGTCGTCGACGCCTCCGGCGACGCCGACCTGTGCGCGATGGCCGGCGTGCCATACGACAATGCGCAGGCATCGGGCACGGTCCAGTCGCTCTCGACCCTGTTCAAGCTGGCCAACGTGGACATGGCGCGGGCTGCATCGGTGCCGAAGGCCGAGCTGTGGAGACTCATGGGCGAGGCTGCGGACTCGGGCGCTTACGCGCTCCCACGCCTCGAGGGCTCGTGGCACCGCACGCCATTCGCCGGGGTGGCCCTGGTCCACATGACCCGCATCCCGAACGTGGACGCCACCGACCCGGAGCAGCTGACGCGGGCAGAGGTCGAGGGCCGCCGCCAGGTGCGCGAGTACTACCGTTTTCTACGCGATCGGGTGCCGGGTTTCGAGGAAGCGGTCATCGTCGCCACCAGTCCCGCCATCGGGGTGCGCGAGAGCCGGCGCGTGCACGGTGACTATCGGCTCACGCGGCAGGACGTGCTCAGCGGCCGACGCTTCGACGACGAGATCGCGCTCTGCGGCGCGCCGATCGAGGACCATCACGCCGGCGGCGACACGGAGTGGCGCTACGTTCCCGACTCGGGCGTGTACGGCATCCCGTATCGGACGCTCCTCCCGTCGGGTGTCGAGTCGCTGCTGGTCGCGGGCCGCTGCTTCAGCGCGACGCATGATGCCCACGCATCGGCGCGCTCCATGGCAACCTGCATGGCGATGGGCCAGGCCGCTGGCACCGCGGCGGCCATGGCGGTGCAGGCTGGCGTAACTCCTCGAGCCCTCGACGCTCACCTGCTGCGGGAACGGCTGGGAAGTGGCGGCGCTCTCCTCGAGCCGCTCTCCGCGGTGGCCACGGGATGAGCTCAACGCGCGAGCTGCGGGGTGGCGAAGTGTCCCAGGCCATCCGGCGTCATCGATTGATCGTGGTCATGCGCCATGTCGCGCCACGGGAGCGGCTGCTGACACTTGCCGATGAGCTGGCGGATGCCGGCGCGCGCGCGTTCGAGGTGACCATGGATGCGCCGACTGCCGAGGACGATCTGGCCGCGCTGCGCTCGCACCTCGCGCTGCGCGGCGCTGGACCGTATCTGGTCGGCGCCGGCACCGTCCTTCACCGGCAGCAGCTGCGGGCCGCCCACCGAGCCGGCGCCGACTTTGCGGTGGCGCCAATCCTGGACCTCGGCCTTCTCCGCGAGTCCGTCGAGGGCGGCATGCCCTTCATCCCCGGAGCCCTCACCCCGACCGAGATCGCCGCTGCCTGGATGGCGGGCGCCACGTTTGTCAAGCTCTTCCCGGCCTCGGCGGTGGGAGCGGCCATGGTTCGCGAGCTGCGCGGTCCGCTGCCCGACATCGCCCTGATCCCGACCGGCGGCGTCGATGGGGCGAACGCCGCAAGCTTTCTGCTAGCCGGAGCGGCTGCCGTCTGCATTGGCGGCGCGATCATCCGCGCGGACGCCGCGACCCGTCGCGCGATCGTGCAGTCCGTGGCAGCGAGTTGAACGCGCGATTCGCCGATCGAACCGTCCTGGTGACCGGATCGACCGGCATGGCCGCATCGGCCGCACGGGCGATCGCGGCGGAGGGCGGGCGGGTCTTCATCGTCTCGCGTGACCCTGATCATGCCCGCGCTCTGGCGGAAGAGATCGGCGCATCAAGCCGGCAGGCGGCGTGGCAGGCGGCCGATGTGACCCGCGAGAACGAGGTGGAGGCGGCGGTCCAGGCGTGCTCGTCGGCGTTCGGCCGTATCGACGCGGTGTACAACGTGGCAGGGATCAGCGGACGCCGGTTCGGCGACGGTCCGGCCCACGAGGCAACGCTGGCGGGTTGGGAGACCGTGCTCAGCACGAACGCGACCAGCATGTTCCTGGTCTGTCGAGCCGTCATCACCCGCATGCTCGCCCAGGAACCGGACGGCGACGGCGCCCGCGGGGTCATCCTCAACATGTCGAGCGCCCTGGCCCGCCATCCCTCGCCGGGACACTTCGGAACACACGCCTATGCGGCCAGCAAAGGCGCCATCGAGGCCTTCACGCGATCCATGGCCGCCTCCTATGCGCCACACAACATCCGCGTCAACGCCATCGCCCCGGCGCTCGTCGCCACGCCCATGAGCCGCCGAGCCCAGGACGATCCGGCCATCCGCCCCTATCTCGAACGAAAGCAGCCCCTGGCGCATGGACCGATCGAAACCGATGACGTAACGCCGACCGCCCTGCACCTCCTCAGCTCCTCCGCTCGCATGGTCACCGGCCAGGTGATCGATGTGGATGCCGGGTGGGGTGTCAGCGAGGCAGGCTGACCGAGGAATCCTCGACGTCGAACCACACCTCGAGCGCGTACCGATCCGCGGGATAGCGAGACTCTGTGGCCTCGACCGGCCGGCCATCGAGATCCACGATCACGCGCCGCTCCACCAGCATCGGGCCGCCACGGGTCGTGCCCAGCAACCGTGCGTCATCGGCCGACGCCGCCTCAGCACTGATCGTGGCGGTCCCGCGCCGCAGGACGTGCCCGGCTGCGAGAAGCGCGGCATGCAGCGAACCACTCCGAAGGTCCGCGGCCATGACCGCCGGTGAGGCACGGCGCTCGAGGATGGCGGTCTCCAGCGCGATCGGCTGATCATCGGCGCACCGAACCCGCTGGAGATACACGATCGGGTCGCCCTCGCGCACGCGCAGGCTCGCCGCCTCGCCGGGGCCGGCCGGGCGGATCTCACGAGCCACGACAACCGATGACACCCTTCCTCCGCGCCGCGCCATCTCACGCGAGAAGCTCATCAGGCGATCAGCCCGTCGATGCGTTGATGGCTCGGTGACGAAGCTGCCGCGCCCCGGCAAGCGTCGCAGGAGGCCGTCCTCGGCCAGTCGCTGCATCGCGTTACGGGCGGTCATCCGGCTGACGCTGAACTCCGCGCACAACTGGGTGTCCGAGGGGAGCTGGTCACCGGGGCGAAGTGCGGCAATCCGTTGGCGCAGCGCCTGCTCGATGGTCCGGTAGCGGGGTGTGCCAGTGGTCACGCCATGCTCTCCGCCCCGTGGACGGCGGCCCCGATGGCGCCCGCCCAGGTCCCGAGCTGCGCGGTCACGATCTCGACCCGATCGAGCGCCGTCACGTGCACTCGCCGGCGTACCTCCTCGTGAATCGGGTCGAGGAGCAGAGCGCCGGCGGCCGCAACCCCGCCGCCGAGGACGACACGGTCGGGTGTCAGCAACACGATCAGGTTCGCAATGCCGATGCCGAGGTAGCGCCCCACCTGCGCGAAGCCCGTTGCGGCCCGCTCGTCCCCGCCACGGGCCGCTTCCACCGCCTCCTCCACCGTATCGGTGCCACACGCGGAGGCGAGGCGGTCCGCCTTCGTCAGCGCTTCGAGACATCCGCGGTTTCCACAGGTGCATGGCGGACCATTGGCCTCGATCGTCTGGTGGCCGACCTCGCCACCGGTGCCGTCATGGCCGAAGTGCACGTGCCCATCGACGATGACGACGCCGCCCACGCCGCTGCCCAGCGTCAGGCCCACCATCGTGCTGCAGCCGCGGCCCGCACCCAGCCGTAGCTCGGCCAGGCCGAACGCCCGCGCGTCATTGATCAGGAACGCAGGGAGCGCCAATGCCGCTGCCACCGGGACGGCAACCGGCCGACCTGCCCACTCGCCCGGCAGATTGGGCAGAAAGCGGGCCGCCCCGGTCGCCGCGTCATACAGACCCGGGACTCCGACCCCCACCGAGATCACGTCCGGCCACTCCGAGATTGCCTTCCGCCCCACGTCGATGAGGGTCTCGACGACCGCCGCCGGACCGGCCGCGGCCGGAGTGCGGATCTGCCCGCGCCCGAGGAGGCGCCAATCTTCACCGGCATGCTCGACCACCGACCATTTGATGTTGGTGGCGCCGAGGTCGAGTCCCAGGTGACGCGCATCGGCCTCAACCATGGCCCGTCACGACTCCTCCGTGATCCGTGTGTACGCCGCGGCCACGGCCAGGATGATCAGGCCGAACAGGATCTGGCGCACCGGCTCCGGCATGGAGAGCACGGTCAGCAGCGTGGTCAGGACAGTGAGGATCAGCGCGCCGACGATTGTACCGGCATAGCCGCCGCGCCCACCGAAGATCGACGTTCCGCCGATGACCGCCGCGGCCACCGACGGCAGCAGATATCGGTCGGCCAGGGTCGCGCTCGCCGCATTGGTCAGGCCGGCCAGGACGAGTCCGGCCAGGCCGGCCATCAGGCCGGACAGCACGTAGAGGACGGTGAGCACCTGCCATATCCGCACGCCCGCCAGGCGCGAGGCGACCTCGTTGTCGCCCACCGCGTACAACAACCGGCCAAAGCCGGACCGTCGCAGGCCGACCAGGATGAGCGTGGCCAACGGCACGAAGATCAGGAGGCTGTTGGGCACGCCACCGAGGGACGTGCCGCCACCGAGCCAGGCGATCGCTTCCGGTACGCGTGAGCCGGCGGAGACCATGATGCGCTGGTAGACCGTCACGAGCCCCAGCACGACCAAGCTCATGCCCAGGGTCATGATCAGCGGGTGCACTCTGAAGACGCCCACGCCGATCCCGTTCACCAAGCCGGCGACGGCGCACGCGGCCAGGGCGATGAGCACCGCGACCAGGGGACCCTGCTCGGGCGACTGCGTCGCGATGATATACGCCGACATCGAGGCAATCGCCGCCACCGACAGGTCGATTCCGGCAGTCAGCATCGTCAGAGTCTGGGCCGCGGCCAGGATCGCCAGCGGGATGGCAAACCGAATCGTCGAGGACACCCAGTCGACGCTCACGATGCCGGGCTGTGCGACCTGGAGGATGGTGATCAGCACCAGCAGCAGGATGAGCAGCGGGACCAGTGGCCGATCACGCAGGACGCGGCGCCATCCGTTCCCCGGTCGCGTCCCCCTGACGGGCTGCTCCATGGCCGTCATGCTGATCGCCGACGCAACGTGAGGAACGCACCGATCATGACCACCACGACCATGATCACCCCCTGCAGGACGGTCGTGAAGTTCGGATCGACCCCGAGGAAGGTGAGGTCGGCGCGAATCAGGGCCAGGACGAAGACGGCCACGATCGGGCCTATCATCCCGCCGCGGCCACCCGCCAGGCTCACCCCGCCGAGCACAATGGCCGCGACGCTCAGCAGGGTGTAGGGCCCCGGAATCGGGGTGCCGATCCCCGTCGTCATCGTGAGGGCCAGCCCGCCGGTGGCCGCCAGCAACCCCGTGAGCGCATACGCGGCGATGCGGGTGCGCGCCACGTCGACGCCACTGCGGAAGGCCGCCAGCCGGTTGCTGCCGATGGCGAAGATCGAGAGTCCCAGGCGCGAGCGAGCCAGCGGAATCCAGACGACCGCGACCACCACCAGCAGGAGTACGAGGGCCTTCGGGATCCACTCGATCAGCAGGGAGCCACGGCTGAGGTCCTTGAACCAGTCGGCCGCGCCACCACCCGGGGTCCCGAGCACGAGCAGCGCAACACCGGCCCATACGTACGACATGGCGAGCGTGACGACGATGTCGGGGACGCGCGAAGCGACCACCAGCGCGCCATTGATGAGCCCGAGCAGGAGGCCCATCAGCAGAACGCCGATGACCACGACGATCGCCATCGGGTCGCTCGAGTCCTGCATCAGGCGAGCGGCGGTCACGCTGGTGAGTGCCATCATCGAGCCGATCGACAGGTCGATGCCGCCGGAGATGACGACGATCG
>JALZLU010000058.1 GCA_030858685.1 Chloroflexota bacterium
CCAAGCGGCCGGAGGAGGACGACAGTGGCCAGCGCGCAGCGCTGCTTGAGAAGGTGGAGCTCTTTTCCGGTCTGAGCCGCATTGTGCTGGCCAGGATCGCCGCCTCGCTCGATCCGGTGGACTTCGCAGATCACGAAGCGGCCTGCGCGCAAGGCGATCCGGGCGACAGCATGTACATCGTCTCCAGTGGCGCGCTGGGCGTCTTCCTCTCACCGGATGGTGAGACCGAGACGCGCGTCGCAACCATGGGGCCGGGCGCGTGCTTCGGTGAGATGGCGCTGCTCACAGGCGAACCTCGTTCAGCGACCGTACGCGCTTTGGGCGGCGCTGAGGCGTACCGGCTGGAGCGTCAGCGCTTCATAGACGTGCTGCGGCGTGAGCCTGGGATAGGACTGGCGATCAGCGCGACGCTCAGCCGGCGCCTGCGCGACGCGAACCAGACCATGACGCAGGACAAGCGCGCCATCTCGCAGGCCGTGGCGCTGCAACTTGAGGCGCTTGACGCCGGACAGCGGTCGCTCGTCCTGCGCGCCAACGTACTGGAGAAGATCCGGCTGCCCGCGCTGCGCGCGCTCTTCGACTCCCAGGCAGAGACCGTCGCGGACTGCCTAACACTACTTTGGCGTCTTCACGGCAGAGGAGGATGATGGCGGCAGCGGACGGTGGCGAGCGTGGGTACGGGCAGGCGCTGATGGCAATGCGGGCACAGGATGGAAACGACGAGGTGCATCAGCAACTGGCGTCGTGCGGCGGGGACGTTCCGCACGGCGCGGCCGCGGCCTCCAGGGGGAAGTGACCTCCGAGAAGGAGGCAGCAGCTGGGGGCGGGACCGCGGCGTCTGTGCGCGGCGGGACCAGCGCGTCGTCGTCCGTCGCGTCCGGCGCGGTGCTGAGCAGCGTGTAGCACCAGAGCAGGCACACGAGGGCCAAGTGGCGGTGCAGCCCCGGCCAGGTGCGTCCCTGGTAGTCGCCGAGGCCGAACTCCTGTTTGCCATCCTGGTGGAAGCGCTCCACGGCCCACCGTTCGTGGCCGAGCCACGCCTGCTGCGCCAGTGGCTGGTCATCCAGTCCCCACACGAAATACCATTTCGCGTCACCGGCGACGCCCGGCACCGGGCGCTCACCGAGCAGCCAGCCCTGCGGACCGGTGACCTCCCCGTGCGCTCGGTGGCCCCGCACGCGACAGGCCTGCCGCTGCGACGCGCCCTCGTCGCCATCACGGCCGACGCGGACCGTCACCGTCTCCCACTGGTCCTCGGCGACAGCCGCCGTCAGCGCCGTTGCCGTCCACAACGGCGCGACGTGGACGGGGTGGGGATGCATGGTGCGTGGGCGGCCACTGCGGCCGTGGGGCGCTCCCTCTGGCACCGTCCCGTCCTTGCGCGGACGCCCCGGTCGTCGCCCCGCCGGGACGGGACGGGCCGCCGCGGCGAGGACCGCGTCTGGCAGCCGCACACCGAAGGTCTTCCCGACCTGCACGACGTAGGGTTCGTGGCGTGCTTCCAGCCCGGCGAGAAAGGTGGGCACGTCACCATACCCACTGTCGGCGGTCACCGCCACGTGCGCGACGGCCGCCGCTCGTGCCTGGTCCAGCACCAGCAGGGCGAGGGCTGGCTTCGTCTGGAACACGACCTCGGCCGGGACCCGTGCACGCGCACGGCGCGTGGCGTCACTCACCCACGACTTCGGCAGATAGAGGCGCGTGCCGACGGGCCAATGGTGGCGTGGGTCGGTGTAGTGCGCCGTGACCACCGCCTGGCAGTTGGCCGTCTTGCCCAGTTCGCCACAGTACTGGCGCTGAACCCCCACCGAGTGCTTCCCTTGTTTGGGGAGTTCGGTGTCGTCGATGCACAGCACCCCCGTGTGCGCGTCAGACCAGCCCCACCCCACCACCAGCGCCAGTCGCCGCCGCTCCAACGCCGCTGCCTCCCAGGGACAGTCCACCAGGAACTGCTGCAGTTGCTCCAGCGTGACCCCCGGTAGTACCTCCGCCATCCGCTCGGCATTCTTGCGGGGAAGATCGGACGCCAGCCCCAACAGGTAGTGCATGCTGTTCCGTACCCCCCGCTGTCGCGGGAACACGTCTCGGAACTGGGCCACGAACGCCTCCAGTGCGGTGCTCTCGACCTCTCCAACGACGATCTGCATACCCTTCCGCTCCTCCACTCAACCCTACCCATGTTCACGCCAAAGTAGTGCTAATGCAGCGGTGAGTGTAGGCGTCCAGCGTGACGGCTCGGGAGACTGGCCCGGCTCACGCCATGCTGGGAAGCATCGCCTTGGTGATCTGGTGCCGGAGCGGCTCGCCGGCGTAGAAGCGGGCCATCTCGCCGGCGATCAACTCGCCCAGGCGGGCGCGTGATTCGACGACGGTGGGACCGGCGGCGTGCGGGGTGAGAATGACGTTGTCCCGGCCGCGCAGCTGGCTATCTGCCGCCAGAGGCTCCTTGGGGAACACATCCAGCGCGCCAAAGATCCGGCCGCTCACGAGCTCCGCGACGAGCGCGTCATAGTCGATCGCGTCTGCCCGCGCGGTATTGACGAACAGCGCGCCGTCGCGGAGCAGCGCTAGCTGCGGTGCGCCGATCATGCCGCTCGTTTCGGGCGTGGTCGGCGCATGGTTGGAGACGACGTCGCAGGTCGTAAAGAGCTCGTCCAGCTCCCGCGCGCGGCGCACACCAAGGTTCGCCGCCGCGTCATCCGAGAGATACGGGTCATAGACCAGAACCTCGACGCCGAAGGGCTTGAGCAGCGGGATCAGCGCGCGGGCGGTGTGGCTCGCCCCCACCAGGCCCACGCGCTTGCGGTAGAGCTCGTGACCATAGCCGACACCGGCTGAGCCCCAGCCTCCCTGCTGCACGTGATTGGCGAACTGGAGTCCCCGGCGCAGCGACATGAGAATCATCATGAGCGCCCATTCGCCCACGGAATCCGCGATGGCGCTGGTGGCGTATGCCACGGTGATCCCCCGGTCGAAGACCTCGGGAAAGATGAAGCTCTTGATCGACCCGGCGGTGTGGCCGATGAATTTTAGTCGCGGGGAGCGGTCGAGCAGGTCGGTGGTGAACTTTGGCGCCGCGCCCCATCCGGTCACCACGGCATCGTGCTGGGGAACCAGCTCCAGCGCGCGCTCGGGCGAGATCCGGCCGGCGTCCGCGGGCCAGCGGGTGACCTCACCAAGAGAGGCGAAGACCGCTTCCGCGCTCGGTGGGATGATCTCGTTGTACAGCTTGCCGGCCGGCAGTATAAGGATCTTGCGGCGCGCCATTGCCCTGTCCGATCCCGCGCTCATTTCTTCTTCAGCAAGTCGTTGACTTGCTGCCTGATCTCCGTCACCGCCAGTTGGGCGCTCTTCTGCCCGTCCCGAACGGCCGCGAACGCCGTGCCATACAGCCGGTTGATGTCTACGAAGGAAGGGGGATAGACGGTCGGGCGCGTCTTGTTCACCGATTCGGTGTAGTAGGCGGCGCTCTCCCACGGCAGCATCATGT
>JALZLU010000062.1 GCA_030858685.1 Chloroflexota bacterium
CCATGATGCGGGTGACCTTGCCCAGGTACAGCGCGCCGATCTCGACCTCCTTGGTGAGGCTTTCGATCCACTCGATGGCCTTGCGCGAGTTCTCCCCGGAGACCGCGGCGATCTCCACGGTGCCGTCGTCCTCGACGTTGATCTCCGTGCCGGTCTCTTCCTGGATCTTGCGGATCATCGATCCACCCTTGCCGATGATCTCGCGGATCTTCTCGGGGTTGATCTTGATGGTGATGATGCGCGGCGCGAACTCGCTCATGTCGGTCCGTGCCTCGGGCATCGTCTCGGTCATCTTGCCGAGGATGAAGAGCCGCGCCAGGCGCGCCTTCTCCAGGCCCTCCCGGATGATGGCCTCATTGATGCCGGTGACCTTGATATCCATCTGGAGTGCCGTGATGCCTTCCGACGTACCGGTCACCTTGAAGTCCATGTCGCCGAAGGCGTCTTCCTTGCCCAGGATGTCGGTCAGGACGGTGAAGCGGTCACCCTCCGTCACGAGGCCCATGGCGGCACCGGCCACCGGCGCCTTGATGGGCACGCCGGCGTCCATGAGGGCCAACGTGGACCCGCAGGTAGAGGCCATGGAGGTCGAACCGTTGGAGGTCACGCACTCCGAGACGACGCGGATGACGTAGGGGAACTCTTCGTGGCTGGGCAGCACCGGGATGAGCGCCCGCTCCGCCAAGGCCCCGTGGCCGATCTCACGCCGGCCCGGGCCGCGCATGAACTTGTTCTCACCCGTGCTGTAGGGCGGCATGTTGTAGTGGTGGAGATAGCGCTTGGACTCCTCGGGGCTGATGGTGTCGATGCGCTGCACGTCCGACGAGGGACCCAGCGTGGCGATGCTCAGCGCCTGCGTCTGACCGCGGGTGAAGAGCGCCGAGCCGTGGGCTCGCGGGAGCAGGCCGACCTCGACCGTGATGGGTCGGATGGTGTCTGGATCGCGACCGTCCATGCGCACGCCCTCGGAGAGGACGAGCTCGCGGGCGACCTTCTTGTGCAGGAACCCGGTCAGGCCCTTGGACATCCCCGAAGCGGCCTTGGCCTGGTCGAGTGCCTTGTCCGCGGTCGCGGCATCGCCGCTCACGCGCGATCGGATCGACTCGGCGACCGCCTTCTTGTACGTGTCGACACGGCCCGGCAGTTCGCCCGCCAGGCGCAGCAGCAGCTGCGCAGTGGCTTCGACGTCCGGTCCGGCGCGATGGTTGGGCTCCGTGTCCAGCTCGAAGAACCTGGCCAGGTCACCAAGCTTGAAGACGTCCTGGTCGGGATACGCATCCCGCGCCAGGGCGAGCGTGTCCAGGCAGCGCTCAGACTCGATCTTCGTGCCGTCGGCCAGCGCCGCGTGCAGGAAGGAGACATCGAAGGCCACGTTGTGGCCGACCAGCAGGTCGTCGCCGGCCCAATCGAGGAATGAGCGAGCTGCCGCCTCCGGCGAGGGCTTGCCCTTGAGATCCTTGTCCTTCAGGCCGTGCAGCTGGCGTCCGACGATGGGTGTGCCCGGATCGACCAGCGTATCGAAACGATCGACGATGGAGCCACCCTTGACGCGAGCGGCAGCGATCTCCACGACGGCGCCCAGCTTGGGGTCGCGGCTCGTCGTCTCCAGATCGAAGACGACCATGGCACGGTCATCCTTGACGGCTTGGAGGAAGGCGCCGACGGATTCCGTGCCCCGCTCGATGAAGGGCACGCGCTTGGGCTTGCCGACCTGCTCGCGCAGCTGATCCTGGAGGTCCAGGATGGGCGCCAGTGAGCGATGGCCGAACATGATCGCTTCGGCCATCACGGATTCGGGCAGGATCTTGGCGCCTGCCTCGACCATCATGATCGCGTCGCGTGTGCCGGAGACGACCAGGTCGAGCTCCGACTCAGCCATCTGGCTGAACAGCGGGTTGACCACGAACTCCCCGTCGATACGGCCTACGCGGACCGAGGCGATGGGTCCCAGGAAAGGGATCTCGCTGATGGTCAGCGCGGCTGACGCGGCGATGGTGCCGAGGATGTCCGGGTTGTTCTCCTGATCGGTCGAGAGGACCGTCAGGACCGCCTGCACGTCGTCCTTGTAGCCCTCCGGAAAGAGCGGGCGGATGGGACGGTCGGTGAGGCGTGCCGCCAGGATGGCGCCCTCCGAGGGACGCGATTCACGCTTGATGAAGCCGCCCGGGATCTTGCCCGCGGCGTACATGCGCTCCTCGAAGTCGATCGTGAGCGGAAAGAAGTCCAGCCCCGGCCGCGGGTCCGAGCGGTTCGCGGT
>JALZLU010000089.1 GCA_030858685.1 Chloroflexota bacterium
TTCGACTGGCGCACCGTGGAGGCCAACGTCCGCCTGCCCCTTGAGGTGATGGGGCTCGAGCCCGGCCAGCGGGACACTCGCGTGCGCGAGATGCTCGACCTGGTCGAGCTCTCTGGATTCGGGCGCCACTACCCGCATCAGCTCTCGGGCGGCATGCAGCAGCGCGTGGCCATCGCGCGGGCACTTGCCTTCCAGCCCGCCCTGCTGCTCATGGACGAGCCGTTCGGGGCGTTGGACGAGATGACGCGCGAGCGGCTCAACGCGGAGGTGCTGGGCATCTGGTCGCGCACCGGCACGACCATCATCTTCGTCACGCACTCCATCCCGGAGGCGGTCTTCCTCTCCACGCGCGTGGTGGTCATGAGCGCGCGGCCCGGTCGCATCACGGACATCATCGACATCGACCTGCCGCAGCCCCGCAATGACGAGACGCGCGAGAGCGAGCGCTACTTCGAGCTGGTGACCGAGGTACGTGAGAGCCTGCGTGCTCGGGTCCCCGGCCCAGCCGAGTCGGCCGCCGCGGCCCCGTCGGCTGTCGCCCGTGCCCGCGCCGAGGGGGGTATCGGTTGAGCGCGGCTGGCTCCCTGGGCAGCGTCGCCCCCAGCCGCCTGCCGTCCGGCCGGTCGCTGGGTGTCGCCGCGCGGCAGTACCTGCCCGCCATCGTCGTGCTGACCGTGGCCGTCGTGGTCTGGGAACTGGCCACGGCTGGGCCAGGACGCCGCGTGCTGCCCGCCCCGTCGGTGATCCTCGCCGCCTTCGCGGATGAGGCGGACCTCCTGCGACGGGCAGGTATGGCCACCTTCTTCGAGGCGCTGGGTGGCTTGGGCATCGGCACCACGCTGGGAGTGCTGGTGGCCTTCGCGACGGCTCGTTGGGCGACGGCGCGCCAGGTGTTGGTACCTATCGCCATCGCCTCGAGCGCGATCCCGCTCATCGCCATCGCGCCCATCCTCAACAACTGGTTCGGCGTCCTGAACCCGCTTTCCAAGATGGTCATGGCCGCGTTGCTGGTCTTCTTCCCGGTGATGATCAACGTCACGCGCGGCCTGGTGGAGGTGAGGCCCGCCGCACTGGAGTTGATGCGCTCCTACGCCACCTCCGACTGGCAGGTGCTGTTCAAGGTGCGCGTGCCCAACATGCTGCCGTACTTCTTCACGGCTCTGAAGATCGGCACCACGCTGGCCTTCATCGGGGCCATCGTGGCGGAGTACTTCGGTGGCACCTCGGACGTGCTGGGGCGAGTGGTCATCACGTCCATGAGCAGCGGCAGCTTCGATGTGGCCTGGGCGGGCATCCTGCTGGGAGCGGCCGGTGCGATCCTCTCCTACCTTGCCGTGGCCGTGGCCGAGCGGCTGGTCATCCCCTGGTACGCGGCGATGTTGAGCGGCGGTCGCAGCTGACCCCCGTGCGCCACTGGGTGAGTGAGCCGCAGGATTGCGCTATGGTGCGTCCCGGAGGAGGCTGGAGGGCCGCGTGCGACCCAGAGACGCCGCGCGGCGCGATCGAGCCCCACAGCGGCCGGCGGCGCCGGCCCCTCACGGAGAGGTGGATGGATGGGTACTAGGACGAGGTATTGGGCGGGTCTCGCGACGGCCGGTCTCGTGGCGGCCGCTTGCACCGGAGCTGGTGCTCCCACGAGCGCCCCAGGCAGCGCCGCACCCAGCGTTGGCGGGGCGCCCAGCGCTCCTGCCGAGATGGCCGAGGTCGCGCTCCAGCTGCAGTGGGCCCCCCAGGCGCAGTTCGCGGGCTACTTCGCGGCGCGTGATGAGGGCTTCTACGAGGCGGAGGGCCTGGACGTCGACATCCTCGACGGCGGCCCGGACGTGCAGCCACACATCGTCGGCTCCGATCCCAACGGTCCGGAGTTCACCATCTCCTGGGTGCCCAAGGTGCTTCAGGTCAGAGCGGCCGATCAGTCGGACCTCGTCAACATCGCGCAGGTCTTCCAGCGTTCGGGCACCCTCTCGGTCGCCTTCGCGGACGCCGGCATCGACTCGCCCGAGGACTTCGCAGGCAAGAACGTGGGCGTCTGGGACTTCGGCAACGACCATGAGGTCATTGCTGCCGCCAGCGACGCCGACCTGGAGGTGGGCACCGACTTCACCAGGGTCATCCAGCCATTCGACATGAGCCTGCTGCTCAACGGTGAAGTCGACGTGGCTGAAGCCATGATCTACAACGAGTACGCCCAGGTGCTCGAGACCGAGGACCCCGACACGGGCGAGCTGTACCAGCCCGAGGACCTGACCGTCATCGACTACAACGAGGTCGGCACGGCCATGCTCCAGGACGCCATCTTCGCCCGCGAGGCATGGCTCATCGAAGAGGGCAACGAGGACATCGCCACGCGCTTCCTGCGCGCTTCGTTCCAGGGCTGGATGCATTGCCGCGAAAACCCGGATGACTGCATCCAGGCGACCGTGGACGCTGGCTCCACGCTGGGCGAAGGCCACCAGGCCTGGATGATGAACGAGATCAATCCGCTCATCTGGCCGTCGCCTGATGGCATCGGTGCCATGCCCGAGGAGACTTGGCAGCAGACGGTCGACATCTCGGTCGCGGCGGGGATCATCCCCGCCGCGCCTGACGAGACGGCCTACCGCACGGATCTTGCCGAAGCTGCTCGTGAGGGCATCGAAGGCGACGTGACCGGCGAGGGCTTCACCAAGGGCACCGTCCAGGTGACCCCCGGCGGCGAGTAAGCCGCTCAGCCGATCCTGCGCGAGTCATGGGAGCCGGTCCTCCTTGAGGGCCGGCTTCTTCATTTGCCTGACTAGGAGCTGCGCCCCTGCCCCTTGGCACCCTCCGAGCCGACCGTCGCTGAGTCGGCTCGGGGCATCACCAGGGGCCGCTCTACCGGGCTGGTCTTTCCTAGTCAGTTCAGCACCAGGCTCTCCGGGTCTTGTCGCTGCCATTCCAGCCAGGTTGGCATTCCGATGACTGGAGAGCCACAAGCCCCCGGTATGCTGCCCAGCCCAGCGAGCGACCCCGGCTCGGCCTTGAGCTGCCAAGATCCACGCCAAAAAGCGGTCCTTGTGCCACGAGCCGGCGCTCGGAGCAGCTCGCAAGCCGGCCGGCCGGGCGCTTAAGCGTCCGATAAGGGCGATATGCAACGTGGCTGGCATGGCGAGTTGGTCACCATTCGGCCATCACCGCCGCCATCGCCTGGGGCGCTCGCTTCGCACCGCGCGTCTCCGTCGTCGCCTCACCCAGGACGCCCTTGCCAACAAGGCCGGCGTCAGTCGATC
>JALZLU010000115.1 GCA_030858685.1 Chloroflexota bacterium
GGCACGTAGATCAGCAGGTTGGTCGGTCCACGGCCGCGAAACTGATAGCGCGTCAGGGCTAGGCCGATCAGGGTACCCAGTACGGTGGCGCCCAGCGTCGCCACGACCGCCACGATCAGGCTGGTGATCATCGGCCCGGTGACGTCCGGCCGGCTCCACACGTCGACATAGTTCTGCGCGGTGAAACCTTGCCAGGTGATGTTCTGGCGCCCGCGCGGGTCGTTGAATGAGAAGGCGACCATCACGACGATGGGGATGAAGAGGTACAGCACGGCCAGAGCCGTGTAGACGGGCAGCACCGCCCGAGACAGCCGAGAGCCCAGCGGCTTCTTGCGCAGCGGCGTCTTCATCCGCGTGTCAACGCATCGGAGCCCACCCAGCGGGCGTAAATCGCCACCAGTGCAAGGACCGCAGCCATCAGCACGAAGCCGAGAGCGGCTGCCTCCGGGTAGGCGTTGTTCTGGATGAACAGCCGCTGGATGACATTGCCGATCATCGTCGTGTCGCGACTGCCCAGGATCTCAGCGTTGATGAAGTCGCCGATGGCAGGGATGAACACGAGCAGCGACCCGGCGAACACGCCCGGCATGGAGAGCGGCAGGGTCACGCGCAGGAAGGTCTGCGAACGGCTGGCGTACAGGTCCTCTCCGGCCTCAAGGAGGTGCCGATCGATCCTCTCCAACGCGACGTAGAGCGGCAACACCATGAACGGCAGGAAGTTGTAGGTCAGTCCGCTGATGACGGCCACGGGCGTGGCCAGCACGCGAAAGGCCGGTTCCAGCAGACCGATCTCCTTCAGCGAACCCAGCAAGAAGCCGTTGTCGGCGAGAATCAGCTTCCAGGAGAGCGTGCGGATGATGAACGCCGTGAAGAAGGGCAGGATGACCAGCAGGAGCAGGATCGTCTTCGCTCGTCCGCCTCGAAACGCGATGGTGTAGGCGATGGGATAGCCGATCAGCAACGTGAGCACGGTGACGGTCAGCGCATACCACAGTGAGCGAGCGATCTGGGGCGCCCAGTCGCTCAGCACCTGGCCGTAGATGGGGAAGTTCCAGGTCAGGCTGTAGCCGGTGCCGAGCGATCCTTCCTGCAGGCTGACGGAGGCCATGACGACCATGGGCACCACGAAGAAGGCGACAAGCCACAGGCCGCCGGGCAGCAGGAACAGGTACGGCGTGGACCGGCGCAGGCGTCGAGGCATGCGCCCCTCAGGCCCCGCCTTGACGCTGCGCCGCTAGTCCGTGACGACCTCGGTGAAGAGTTCGTTCCAGGTCCGTTCCTCTTCCTCGGTCAGCCGCTTGTACTCGAAGACGTTCTCAAGTTGCTCCTCGTCGGGGAAAGCCGTGTCAGCGATCACCTCGAGCTGGTCGGCCCACTCGTCGTCGTCTTCGTCCCGGGCCGCCTGGGCATCCTCTCGGACGCGGTCAGGTACCCCGCGCACCGGGCTGAAGTAGCCCACGTACTCGGTGAGCGGCGCGGCATTGTCCAGGTCGTAGAAGTAGTCGAGCAACAAGTGGGCGTCGACCGGGTGTTCAGCGGCCTTGGGGATGGCCGCGCTGTCGACCCACAGCAAGCCGCCGCTCTCGGGCACGATGAATTCGACGTCGGCGTTGTCGTATAGCTTCATCTGGCTGATGTCACCCGACCAGGCGATGGTGATAGCCAAGTCGCCGGCCGCCAGCGCGTCGTAGTAGTCATTGCCGTAGAAGGCTCGGAACTGGCCCTGCTGTGCCGGGCCCAACAGCTTGTCGCGGGCGCGCTCCACGTCCTCGATGGTCGCGTTGACGGGCTCCACGCCCAGCGACAGTAAAGCCATGCTCATGGTGTCGCGCATCTCGCTGAACATTCCCACGCGGCCCGCGAACTCCGGGTCGAGCAGGTCGTCGAACGTGGTGATGGGGCGGCCAGTCAGCGTCGGGTTGTAGGCGATGCCCACGATACCGGACTGCCACGGGATCGAATAGCGATTCCCGGGGTCGTACCACGGGTCACGGAAGAGGTCCTCGGCGTTGGCCTCGAAGTTGGGCAGCAGGGAGTGGTCGAGCTCCTCCAGGTACCCAAGGCGGGCCATCCGCTCGATCATCCAGTCCGTCATCACGATGAGGTCGTAGCCCGTGGGGTTGCCCGCGGCGAGGTCCGGCTGCAGCCGGCCGAAGAACTCCTCGTTGGCGTTGATGTCCTCGGCGTACGTGACGTCGATGCCCGCTTGCTCCTGGAATTGTTCGAGCGTCGGATATCCACCGGTCTCTTCGTCGATATCGATGTACAGCGGCCAGTTGGCGAAGCTGAGCTGTCCCGCCGGCGAGGCGGCAGGCGCCGGGCTCGGGGCGTCCGTGGCAACGGCGCTGGGGCTCGGCTCAGTGTCACCCGTGGGCGCCGCACTTTCGCCAGAAGTCGCAGTCGGGCTGAACGCCACGGTCGCGGCGGGGCTGAACGCCACGGTCGCGGCGGGGCTGGACGCCACGGTCGCGGCGGGGCTGCCGCCTTGGCCGGAGATCCCACAGGCGGCAAGTAGGATCACCAGGGATGCGGCCGCCGCCACACCCGGCCAACGGGGTCGTGGCCTCGTCGCCGAGCGCCCTGACTCGCCCTGCCGCGCCATCACGTGCCGATTGCCCTTACGCATCGATCGCTTCTCCCATGTGCCCAGCTTGATCAGTACGTCGGATGACGAAGCTGTGCTGCGGTTGCCAGATGAGATGTACGCGTTTCCCGGCGGCGAGTTGTCCTCCCACACCCGTCGTCTGCAGGTTCTGAGCGTACACCGCAACGTCCGTGCCGCCATCCACGCGGACCACGTACTGCGTGCTCACTCCGCTGTAGCTGGCGTCGATGATGGTTCCGGCGAGTCGATTCTCGTCGGCCGCGTGGTCGCCGCCCTGCGCGGGGTCCGTCT
>JALZLU010000120.1 GCA_030858685.1 Chloroflexota bacterium
AAGGGTGACGTATCCGACTGGCTCGACTCCGGCGGCACGGTCGATGGGCTGAAGAAGCTGGTACGGGCTGCGCCCGTGAAGGCGGAGATGCTGACCATCGCGGACGATAAGCATTCGTCCGGACCGGACACTCCTTCCGAACGAAAGGAACCGGAGCTTCGGTTCTACACGCCCGCGCAGGTGGCAGCCGTCGTGTCGCCGGAGACCGATTGGCTAGTGCCCGGGTTCCTGGCGCTCGGTGCCATCACCGAGATCGACGGCAAGATCAAGGCGGCCGGCAAGACCACACTGACCCTGCACATGGTGCGGGCGGTCCTTGACGGCGAGCCCTTCATCGGTGAGCCGACGCGCCAAGCCAAGGTGATCTATGTCACCGAACAGTCACGCCAGACATTCGGCGACGCGCTGCGCTTGGCTGGACTCGGGCGCCGCGCCGAGGAGATGCTGGTCCTCTTCCGTGAAGACTTCCATGGCACGGCGTGGAGCGACATCGTGGCCCTCTGCCACCAGGACGGTTACGGCGTGGTCATCTTCGACACGATCGGCAAGCTGGCCGGCATCCGCGAAGAGAACAGCGCGGGCGAGTGGGCCGTCGCCATGGCGCCGCTCCAGGACCTGGCCGCGAGCGGTCGGGCGGTCATCGTCTGCCGGCACGACCGAAAGGGTGGCGGGGAGGTGGGCGACTCGGGACGAGGGTCATCGCAAGCCTCGGGTGACGTGGACATCATCCTCGCGCTGCGCCGGCTCGAGGGCAACCAACCGGGCAATCGCCGGGTCATCGAGTCGCTGTCGCGCTACCGCGAGACGCCCGAGAAGATCGTCATCGAGCTGGGTAGCGACGGCTACATCTTCGTGGGCACGGAAGAGGCCGTGGCTGCGGGTGACGCAAAGAGGTTTCTGTCTGTCGTACTAGGGCGTGAGTTCCGACAGACAGACATCGGGGGCCTGACCACGAGGCAGCTAGAGGAGCTGGGTGCGAAGCACGAGCCGCCCGTCAAACGCTGGGCGATCCTCGGTGCGCTGGGTGTCCTCCAAGCGGACGGCACCATCCGCAGAACGGGACGTGGCGTCGCCAAGGACCCGTACCTGTACCTCCCAGCGGAGAGCGACTCCGCTGAGTCTGTCGAAACTCAGACCTATAGCGACAGACAGACATTCGACCTTCGCGAAGGGGCTAAGCCGCAAGGTGACGCGGTGCCTGATGCGTCGGCTGATGACGTGGATGTCTGGGCCGATGCGCTTCGCGTCTTCGGCGACGAGGTCGAGCCGGACGCCGTGACGTGGAAGGGCGGCGCCTGATGCGCCGGCCCTGCCTGGAGCACGGCTGCCCGACGCTGACCGGACGGAGCCGCTGTCCTGCCCATCAACGCGTACATGAGCGACGGCGGGGCACGACCACGGAGCGCGGCTACGGCGCGGAATGGCAGCGGGTCTCGCGGATGGTGCGACAGGCGCAGCCTCAGTGTCAGCTCTGCGGTGCCACGTCCGACCTCACGGCCGACCATCTGGTCCCACGACAGTACGGCGGCCCCAGCGAAGCATCGAACGCGCGGACGCTCTGCCGATCATGCAACTCCCGGCGCGCGGGACGCGAGAGGAGAGCCGCATCGTGACGTACCGGGGGCGCCTCGCATCTCTGCGGGCACCGTCACTGCAGGACTCCCCTAGGTCTCCTTTCCCCTCTACAGGTTCCTTCGCGTTTTTCCAAGCGGGGTGAGGACTGATGCCGGGACCGCAGCCGAAGCTCGAGAACCGTCAGCGCGCCCACCAAGGCGAGGCGCGCCCGGTGGTGGTCAGCATGACTGCGCGCCCCCGGATGTCACCCGAGCCGCCCACGGCCCTCCTGGCGGCCTCTGCGGCCGACTGGGCGCGGCTGTGGGCCTCTCCGGTGGCCGCCACGTTCGTCGAGTCGGACGTTCCTGCCCTGGCGCGCCTCTTCCAGCTCCGCGACGAGCGGACGCGCTCCTTCCGCGCCGCTGGCAGGGCGCGCCTCGTGGCCGGCAGCAAGGGTCAGCCACGCCTCAACCCACTGCTCGGCTACATCGCCCAGCTCGACGCCGAGATCAGGGCGCTCGAGGACCGCTTCGGACTTTCACCGCGGGCGCGCATGGCGCTGGGCATCTCGCTCGGCGAGGCGCACCGCTCGCTGGCCTCGCTCAACGCCAAGTTCCTGGAGGATGAACATGAATAGCCCGGGCGCCGTCGCTGCGCGCTGGATCGAGACCATGCTGGTGCACTCGCAGGGCGACTACCACGGGCAACCGTTCCGGATCCACCCGTTCCAGTGCGGCTTCCTCGAGGACCTGTACCGGACCGACAAGAGCGGCCGGCGGACGACCCGCCGGGCCCTGTTGGGGATGCCCAAGGGCAACGGCAAGACCGAGCTTGCCGCGGCCATCGCGTGCCTCGAAGTGGCCGGGCCGTTCGCCCCGTCGTCACCGGACGTCATCGTGGTCGCGTCGAGCATGGAGCAGGCGAGCATCCTCTTCGATTCGGCGAAGGCGATGATCTCGGGCGGCCCGCTGCGCCCGTACTTCGATGCGTGGGATGCCGAGATCATCAAGAAGGATGGACCCGGGCGCATCCGCCGCATCGCGGCCAACTTCGCGACCGCCGATGGTTTGCGCCCGACCGCCGCCATCTTCGATGAGGTGCACGAGTTCACCAGCCCGCAGACGGCGCGGACGCACCTCGTGGTGAGCAACGGACTGGTCAAGCGCGCGAGCGGCCTGGAGCTCAACATCACGACCGCCGGCGCGGGCATGAACAGCCTGCTCGGCCGCCTGTACCAGGTCGGCAAGGAAGGCACCGACGCGGCCTACCTGTTCCGCTGGTACGCGGCATCCGACGATCACGACCTGGCCACCGAGTCCGGCCTGCGGGCCGCCCTGCGCGAGGCCAACCCGGCCATCGCCGCCGGCTTCCTGTCGGAGGACCGGCTGGTGGCCCGCTTCCACGAGGTGCCCCAGCACGAGTACGAGCGGTACTACTGCAACAAGTGGGTCGACCGGCCCGACATCGCCCTCCCGCCGGGCTCGTGGGAAGCACTCGCCGATCGCGAGCGCGCCGTCGACACCGATGTCGTCCTGGCCCTCGACGCCAGCTTCCGCCGCGATGCCACGGCCCTGGTCGGCTGCACCGTCGAGGAACGGCCTCACGTTTTCCTGGTGAAGGTCTGGGAGCAGCCGGAAGGCGATCACGAGTGGCGCGTGCCCGTGGGCGAGGTCATCGACACCATCGTCTCGAGCGGCTACACGGTGCGCGAGATCGCGTTCGATCCGACCTTCGGCTGGACGAGCCTGATGAGCGACCTGGCGCGCGATGGGCTGGACGAGCGCGTGGTCGAGTGGCCGACCGCCGTCCCGGCCCGTATCGGTCCGGCCTGGCTTCACTTCCGCGATGCCGTCATGGACCGCGGCCTGACCCACGACGGCGATCCGACCCTCGCCCGCCACGTCAGCAACCTGGTGCTGAAGATCGATCGCTTCGGCGAGCGGCCGACGCGCGACCGCAGCCAGCCGCGTTCGTTCATCGACGCCGGCATCGCGGCCATCGTGGCCTTCGACCGGGCGACGGCGCTGGCCGGCACGCCGGCGGAGCGCGACTCCGTTTACGAATCCCGCGGCCTCCTCACGGTCTAGAAGGGATGCGACTGGCGATGACCTACTACGAGATCGCCGCTGATCACGTCGATGCTGCTGCGCGCCACGTCGCGCACCAGACGCTGATCGTCGCGTGCCGCGATCTGGGCAATCCCGGACGCGCACCGACCCGCCGTCCGCTGGTTCACCGAGGAAAACGCTGATGATCGAGCGTACCTCGCTCGCTTCGGCGACGCACGGCTCGCCGAGGCTCAGGCCGCGCAGGACTCCGCCGCTGGCAGGGGCAGCACGAGACGAACCTGGTTAACGGGATCAAGCAGAGGGTCACGCGAAGCATCCCGACCGAAGCCGACGTGTCCAGCGCCGAACAGGCCAAGGCGGCCACGTAGAGCGAGCTCCAGCGGGTCCTCGGGCGCAACCGGGAGCGGCAGGAGGTCGATGCCGCCCGCTGGCTTCGCCGCCGCGAGGC
>JALZLU010000125.1 GCA_030858685.1 Chloroflexota bacterium
GAGAAGCTGACCGTCTGGCCGGTCGATGGCGGGACCGTCTACCCGTTCCTCTCCAGCGTGGACAACGGCTGGCTGGCGGCCGCGCTGATCATGGCCGGCAACGCCGACCCACGGCTCCGGGCGGCCGCGGAGGCGGTCTTCGACGACATGGACTTCGCCTTCTACTACGACATCCATGCCGGCCTTCTGCGCGGAGGATATTGGCCGGACCCGCCTCCCGGTCAGGGCGGCGGCACTGGTGGCCCGGACAACGAGACCGGCTACACGGGGCACCACTATGGCTCGCTGAACACGGAGCCGCGCATAGCCAGCTACATCGGCATCGCCTACAACGGCATCCCGGCCACGCACTACTTCAAGATGTGGCGGACCTTCCCGGCCACGTGCGACTGGGGCTGGCACGAGATGCAGCCGCAGGGTGTCACGAGGAACTACCTCGGCGTCGACGTCTACGAAGGTCACTACACGTACCGCGGAATGGACATCGTGCCCAGCTGGGGCGGCAGCATGTTCGAGGCACTGATGGTGCCTCTCCTCGTGCCCGAGGAAGAGTGGGGCCCGCGGAGCTGGGGCATCAATCACCCGCTCTACGTGCGTGCCCAGATCGAGCACGGCCTCGACGAAGCCGCCTATGGCTACTGGGGCTTCTCGCCATCGAATGATCCGGCCGGTGGCTATCGGGAGTACGGGGTCGACCAGATCGGTATGAACCCGGACGGCTACAGCTCCGACCGAGAGCGCACCACCGTCGACCACGGCTTCGGCGAGTGTCGGCCGCCAGGCGAGACGGACCCCGAGTACGGCCAGGGCGTGGTCACGCCCCACGCGGCATTCCTCGCACTCGACTACCAGCCAGAGGCCGCCCTGGAAAACCTGGCCAGGATCCGGGCTGACTTCGACGCATACGACCGGTACGGGTTCTACGACGCCGTCAACGTGGCCACTGGGCAGGTCTCGAAGTACTACCTCGCGCTCGACCAGGGGATGATCATGGCGGCTATCGGCAACGAACTCCGGAATGACGGTTTGCAGCGCTACTTCGTGCGGGGCGAGATCAGCAAGGCCATCAAGCCGCTGATGGAGATGGAGGAGTTCACTGCCGGAGACTGACCCCTCCCCGGGCATGGGCCGCCATGCCGACAAGCCGCTGAGTGAGGAGCCACCCGGTGTCGTCGACGCCGCGGTGGAGGTGGAGGCGCGCACTGCCGAGGTGCGCACAGCGGAGCACGCAGGAGCGGTCGATGAGCAGGCTGTCGACGCGAGGACGGACTGGCTCGAACGTATCGGCCGGCGGCGGACGGCCGAGTCCGCGCGCGAGCTCAAGGCACTGCCCGCGCCGGGGGCCGTCCGTGCCGAGAGCGGCTCCGGACACGTGACACTGCGCTGGGAGCCAGTGTCTGGAGCCATCGGCTATCTGGTCCACCGTGCAGCGTCCGCCGACGGTCCGTTCCTGCCACTCGACCATGGCGGCGGTGACGTGCTCGCCGTCCCGGGCGGTACCTACGCCGACACGACCATCCCGTCCGGCCAGATCGGTTGGTATGCCATCGCCAGCCTGCCGACCATCGAGTCTCCCGTCGAAGCTCTCTCGCGTGCGGTGTCCGGGGGCCCGACCACGGGCACCGCATCGCTCACCATCGTGGTCGATGCGAGCCGCCCTGGTCCGCGACTCGAGCGCCTGTGGCGCCCGATGATCGGCTCGGAACATCTCGCGACCCTCAGCCACGGCGTCGGCCAGCACGGCCGGCCGGTCGGCGCCGAGCTGGAACAAGCCCTGAGCATGGCCCGCCAGGAGCTGGGCGTGGCGGCCGTGCGTGCCCATGGCGTGTTCCTGGACGACCTCCGCGTGTACCGGCAGGTCCACGGCCGACCGGTGTACGACTTCACCGGCGTCGACGCCATGTATGACCGAGTGCGGGCGCTGGGCCTGCGACCCATCGTCGAGTTGTCGTTCATGCCCCATGACCTCGCTGACGACCCATCCACGACCGTTTTCGACTACGGCGCGATCGTCTCGCCGCCCAGTGACTGGGGGCGCTGGGAGGCGCTTGTCAGGGAGTTGACGGGCCATCTGGTCGGCCGCTATGGCATCGAGGAGGTCAGCCGGCACTGGGCGTTCGAGGTCTGGAACGAGCCGAACCTGGAAGTCTTCTGGTCCGGTAGCCGCAGTGACTACCTCCACCTCTATGACGTCAGCGCTCGCGCCGTCAAGTCGGTCGACTCACGGCTGCGGGTCGGTGGGCCTGCCACGGCGGCCGTGGGTTGGATCGACGCCATCCTGGAGCACGTCGCCGAGAGTGGCGCGGCGCTGGACTTCCTGGCCACCCACGAGTACGGCAACGTTCCCCTCGACGTGCGCGCTGCTGCCAGCCTTCACGGACGAGAGGACCTGCCGATCTGGTGGACCGAATGGGGCGTCACTCCGACGCACTTCGCGGCGGTTAACGACAGCGTCTTTGGTGCGCCGTACATCTGCCACTCGATGAAGGCCACGCAAGGCCGGGCAGAGTCCCTCGCCTACTGGGTGATCTCAGATCACTTCGAAGAACTCGGTCGACCGACGCGGCTCTTCCACGGGGGGTTCGGCCTGCTCTCGGTCGGCAATCTCCGCAAGCCGCGGTACTGGGCGCTGGCCATGCTGGAGCGGCTGGCTGATCAGACCGTCGCCGTCGAGCTGCGCGGCGACGGAGCGGGCAGTCTTGTGGACGCCTGGGCCACCCGCGAGCCAACCGGCCGCGTGGCGATCCTCACCTGGAATGGCACGCTCGACCAGAGCAAGGTAACTGGCGACCCTGCTCTTGATCGTGTCGTGGAACTTTCCATCGAAGGACTGCCAGCGGACAGCAGACACACGCTCCACCACTGGCGCGTCGACGAGACGCACTCGAACATCGTCAGGCAGTGGCAGGAGATCGGCGAGGGCGATTGGCCCGACGCGGCAGGCTGGGAAGCACTCCACGCCGCCGATCGTCTAGAGGCACTCGAGCCGGTGCGACAGGTCAAAGCAGTGCGCGGTCGCGTGAGTATCGCCTTCCAGCTGCCGATGCCATCCGTGTCGCTCATCGAGCTAATGCCGCGCGACTAACCGCCCGATGGGCGAGGGCTCAGCTCCCGAGGTCCCGAGCTGCCGACAGGCGATCCAGGATAAGCCCCTTCACGCCCTCGACCGAAACGCGTTCCTGGGTCATGGTGTCGCGATCGCGCACGGTCACGGCACCGTCCTCCAGCGAGTCGACATCCACCGTGATGCACCAGGGTGTGCCGATCTCATCCTGTCGGCGGTAGAGCTTTCCGATGGCCGCCGTGTCGTCGTAGACGGCCATCATGTCGCGCTTCAGATCGGCCTTGATGCGGTGGCACAGCTCGACGATCTCCGGGCGCTTCTTGAGCAGCGGCAGCACGGCCACCTTGTAGGGCGCAAGCTCAGGGTGCAAGGCGAGGCTGACGCGCTTCTCGCCGCGCACCTCCTCCTCACGGTACGCGTCCAGCAGGAACGTCAACGTGGCGCGGTCGGCGCCGGCGGCCGTCTCCACGATCCAGGGGATGAAGTGCTCCTCCGTGGCGGGGTCGAAGTACTCCAGGTTCTGGCCGGACGCTCGCGCGTGGTTGCCCAGGTCGAAATCGCCCCGATTGTGGACGCCCTCGAGTTCCTTCCAGCCGAACGGGAAGCGGTACTCCACGTCGACCGCCTTCTTGGC
>JALZLU010000135.1 GCA_030858685.1 Chloroflexota bacterium
CGGGCGGTTTCGTGAGCTTCCTGCGGGGTGGCTTCTATGTCGAGTCGGGCGGCGACACGAACGGATGGCTGACGACCGGTGACGACTTCCGCGTGATGGTCGGTCTGGTGGCAGGTGATGGACCGGCACCATCGCTGTCACCAGACGGTGATCCTGCGGTCGAGGCGCTCCTCCTGCACGTGCCCGAGAACCTGCGCGATAGCTGTCGGGTGGTCGACCGCTCTGAGACTGCAGCGGAAGTCGCGGTCGACTGTGGGACTTCGGCTGTGCCGGTCGCGACGTATCTCCAGTATCGCGCAGCCGCGGACATGGCTTCGGAGTACGCAGCGCTTCGGGAGGCGCACCCGGAGGCCACCGGCAGCGGCTGCCAGAGGGAGCCTGGCGAGGGGCCCTACACGGTCGACGAGGTGGAGGTCGGTCGCCTCTTGTGCGTCCTGGACGATGGCGCCGCCAGCATCCACTGGACCGACGAACGAAGCCTGATCATGGTCCAGGCGCAAGCCGCGGACGCCTCCTTCGAAGCCCTCTACGGCTGGTGGCTGGAGGCTGGGCCGCTGCCCTGATGGCCATCGCAACCTCCGAACGCCCGTGCTATAGTCCCGCTTCGGCCACCGCCCACTGTGGCTCCTGTCTTGGTGGGCCACGGAAGAGAGCCAACCCAACGAACGCATGAGGGATCCAGCCTGAGTCGAGACCTGCGCATCAACGAGATGATCCGTGTACCCCAACTACGGGTCGTCGATGAAGAGGGAAGCCAACTCGGTGTGATGCCCACGGGCCACGCCCTCCGATTGGCGCAGGACCGAGGGTACGACCTGGTCGAGGTCGCGCCCATGGCGGTCCCGCCGGTAGCTCGTCTCCTCGACTACGGCCAGTTCAAGTACGAACAGGCCCGGCGAGAGAAGGAGGCCCGGCGCCACCAGCGTTCGGTCGAATTCAAAGAGATCCGTATCGCGCCCAAGATCGGCAAGGGCGACTTCGATACCAAGGTCCGGCGCGCGATCCAGTTCCTGGAGGAAGGCGATCGCGTCAAGGTCACCTGTCGGTTCCGCGGACGCGAAGTGAGCCACGCCTACCTCGGGCGAGACTTGCTTCTCAAGTTCGGGGAGCTGATCAAGGATCACGGCACGGTGGAACGCCCGCCGGTACTGGAAGGCAAGTCGATGTCGATGGTCGTGACATCGCTCCACAAGCCCAAGAGCCACGAGCCCGCAGGCCGGGCAGAACCGGACGAAGCCCCGGTAGCGACGGCCGCCACCAGCGATGCCGACGGGGCCGCCGCATCGGAACCCAAGGCCGAAGAAGTGACACCGCCGGCGGCCGCCAAGCCGAGGGCGGCCCCGGTCGCGAGACCGGCTCCCACCGAACTAGAACGCGTACCGGCCGCCGAGCCGGCAGGAGGTTAGGCACCGTGCCCAAGATGAAGACCCACAAGGCGACGGCGAAGCGATTCGGCGTCACTGGCAGTGGCAAGGTCTATCGCGTCCGGGCATGGAAGGGCCACCACCTTCAGATCAAGTCCTCACGCCGGACCCGCCGCTATGCCGGCAAGGCCATCCTTAACCCCACGCATTCGGAGCAGGTCCGGCGCCTGTTGCCGTACCTCTAGGAGCGACCGAGAGTCATGGCACGAGTCAAGCGCGGCGTCGCCGCACACAAGCGTCACAAGCGGCTGCTCAAGGCGGCTGAGGGCCGCCGCGGCACGCGCTCCAAGCTGATCAAGCCGGCGCGCGAGGCACAGCTTCATGCGATGGCCTACGCCTACGCCGGGCGCAAGCAGCGCAAGCGCCAGATGCGTTCGCTGTGGATCGTGCGACTCAACGCGGCGGCTCGAGAGCAGGGCCTGACCTACGGCCGGCTCATCAACGGGCTGAAGCTGGCCGGTGTCAAGCTCGACCGGAAGGTCCTGGCCGATATCTGCGTGCGCGACCCGATCACGTTCGCGCGCATCGCTGAGGTCGCGAAGGCCGGCTGACCAGCCGGTCAGCACGTCTCGCTCCCGGTGGATCTGGAGGCCTTCGGCGCCCGGCTCTCCGCTCTGCGCGAACGAGCGCTGCAGGCCGTCGCGGAGACGGCCGACCCGCCCAGCCTGGAGGCGGTCGAGGCCGCCTTCCTCGGTCGCAAGGGTGAACTACGCACGTTGCTCGGCGGGATCGGCGGCCTCCCGGCCGAGGATCGTCCGCGCGTCGGCGCCCTGGCCAACCCCATCCGAGAGGAGCTGGAAGGGGCCGTAGCGCAGCGACGCGCACGCCTCGAAGCGATCGCCCTGGAAGTGCGCATGGCTGGCGAGCGGCTGGACGTCAGTCTGCCCGGACGCCCGCTGCGTCGAGGGTCGTTGCACCCTCTCATCGAGACCGAGCGGGAGATCGCGCGCTTCTTCGGTCGCTATGGCTTCGTGGTCTACGAGAGCCCGGAGGTGGAGACCGAGGAGCTCAACTTCGAGGCTCTCAACATCCCCGCCGACCACCCCGCGCGCGACCTGTGGGACACGATCTACGTCCGGCCCCCCGACCAGGGAGCACCGGCCGGGGCTCCTGCAGGCGGTCGCCTGCTGCTGCGCACCCACACCTCGCCCGGTCAGATCCGCGCCATGCGAGAGATGGCGCCCCCCATCCGTGTGCTGACGCCTGGCCGCTGTTTCCGCTACGAGGCGGTCGACGCGAGCCACGGAGCGGAGTTCTTCCAGGTCGAAGGGCTGATGGTGGACGAGGGTACCTCCATGGCCCACCTGCGCGGCCTGCTCGATGAGTTCGCCCACGTCATGTTCGGGTCGGGCCGTGCCACGCGCTTCCGGCCGGGGTACTACCCGTTCACGGAGCCGTCGGTCGCCTTCGACATCGCCTGTGTCTCATGCGAGGGTGGAGGCTGCCCGGCCTGCAGCCGTAGCGGCTGGATGACCATCCTGGGCGCCGGCATGGTCCATCCCGTGGTCCTGCGCAATGGCGGCATCGACCCGGAGCGCTACCAGGGCTTCGCCTTTGGCATGGGCGTCGACCGCATCGCCATGCTGCGTTTCGGTATCAACGACCTGCGCGTCTTCCTGGCCGACGACCTGCGCTTCCTGGAGCGCTTCTAGATGCGTGTACCCCTGTCCTGGCTGCGCGAGTTCGTGGACTTCGACCTGTCTCCCGAGGTGCTGGCTGAGCGCCTCACCCTGCTGGGCATGGAGGTGAAGGGCATCGAGCGGATCGGTGCCGATTGGTCCTCCGTCGTGGTGGGCGAGCTGCTGGACGTCCATGCCCACCCCAACTCGACACGCCTCTCGCTCACACGCGTGCGCACCGGCGACGGCCAGCCAGAACTGTCCATCGTCTGCGGCGCTACCAATATCGAGGTCGGGCAGCGCGTGCCCGTGGCCCTGCCCGGCGCGGTCCTGCCGGGCGATCGACGCATCGAGGTCACGCGCATCGCCGGCACCCAGAGCGAGGGGATGCTCTGCTCCGGCGCTGAGCTCGGCCTCACCCCAGACGCTGACGGGATCCTCATCCTCGATCCGGACGCCCCGCTGGGTGAGCCGCTCACGTCGCTGCTCGGTGACACGGTGCTGGACGTCGACGTGAAGCCCAACCGCGGCGACGCGCTCTCCATCCTGGGCGTGGCCCGGGAGGTGGCGGCCGCCACCGGCGGCACGGTCAGAGAGCCACGCATCGAGGTCGAAGAGCAGGGCGACGCGACCAGCGACCACATCAGCGTGACCGTGTCGGATGTGTTGCGCTGTCCTCGCTTCGTGGCGCGTTACGTGGACGGCGTCACGGTCGGGCCGTCCCCCGTCGCGGTGCAGGTTCGGCTCATGGCCGCCGGCGTACGGCCGATCTCCAACGTGGTCGATGCGTCCAATCACGTGATGCTCGAGCTGGGCAAGCCGGTCCACACCTTCGATGCCGCGGCCGTCTCGGATGGCCACCTCATCGTGCGCGTCGCGCAGCCCGGCGAGCGCCTGGAGACGCTGGACCACGTCGAGCGGGACCTGACCACGGAGACCCTGCTCATCGCCCATCGCGACGGGCCGCTGGCCATCGCCGGCGTGATCGGCGGAGCCGCATCCGAGGTGGGCCAGGGGACCCACGCGGTCATCGTCGAATCGGCCATCTTCGAGCCGGTCGCCATCCGCCGCACAGCACAGGCCTATGGACTGCGAAGCGAGGCCAGCCTGCGCTTCGAGAAGGGCCAGGAGTCCCGCCTGGCGCGACTGGGCGCCGAACGCGCCGCACAGCTCATCGTGCGCTGGGCTGGCGGCAGGGCCGCCGTTGGCGCTATCGACACCGACCCCGTCGACCCACCGGCGGGTCGGGTGACCTTTCGACCGCAGCGCATCGCGCGGTTGCTGGGTGTCGACATCGGGAGGCACGAGATCAGGGCGCTACTGGCTCGTTCCGGGATCGACACCGAACCCGCTCCAGCCGGCGGGAACGTCAGCCTCGTCACGGGAGAGCGACCTGTCCCACTGGAGCCCGGTCCCGACGCCGATGCCCTGGTGGCCGTGGTGCCCAGCCACCGGCGTGACCTGGCCATCGAGGCGGACATCTGCGAAGAGGTCGCCCGCATCCGCGGCTACGAGACGGTGCCCAGCCGCCTGCCCGACACGCTGATGCCCGGCCATCGACCTGATCCCCGGCGGATGATCGATCAGGTCCGCGAGCTGCTGTCCGGCAGAGGACTCAACGAGGTCGCCACGTACAGCCTGATCGCCCCTGCCGACCACGCGCTGCTGGGCTTCGAGCCGGCCGATCCGGCGACTGTCCGCGCGGCGAACCCGGTCTCAGGCGAGCACTCGGAGCTCAGACGGTCGTTGCTGCCGGAGCTGGTCCGTGTCCTCGTGGAGAACGAGCGCCAGCGGCGCCATGACCTTGCGCTGTTCGAGATCGGCGCGGTCCATGCCTTCGTCGATGGGCATCCCGACCAGCGTCGAGAGCTGGGTGTCCTGCTGGCGGGTGCGGCGGAACCACTCACCTGGGATCGCCCCTCACGCGCCGTCGACGTGGCAGATGCCAAGGGCATGCTGGAGTGGCTGGCCGAGCGCATCGCGGCAGTCCGTATCGTCTGGGAGCCGGCACCGCGCCTCGAGGGGCTTTACCATCCCGGCCGCAGCGCCCTGGCCGTCGCGGAGCTCGCCTCGGGACACCGCGTGGAGCTGGGCATGGTGGCCGAGCTGGATCCTCGTTACCTCTCCGCGCGAGAGGCGCAGGCCGAGCGTGCGGTGTTCGCGCGCCTGGATCTCGACGGCCTGATGCGCACGTTGCCCGAGGCGCAGCGGGTGGGGACCCTCGAACGACTTCCGGGTCTGGAGCGTGACATCGCGGTGGTCATCGATGAGACGCGGCCGGCCGGAGAGGTCGAGTCGGTCATCCGTGGAGCAGCTGGACCGCTGCTCCGTTCCGCGGTGCTCTTCGACCGGTACGAGGGGCCGCCACTGTCACGAGGTGAGATCAGCCTCGCTTATCGGCTCCGCTTTGAGCCAGGCGATCGAGCGCTCGAGGAGGGTGATCTCGAACGGGCGGTCAGCCGCGTCGTGAGCGCACTGCGAGACCGCTTTGGCGCTCGTTTGCGCGCCTGATAGGGTGGCACCGTGAACGCCGTCGACATCGTCTTCCTGCTCGTCCTGGCCGGGACCTTCATCCTGGGCTTCTTCCAGGGCGTCATCCGAGGGCTGCTGGCCATCGGCGCATGGGCCGTCGCCTTCCTCCTGGCGGCCAACCTGCGCTCTCCACTGGGTGGCTACCTGGCGTCGCAGTGGACCAACTTCTCCGTCGACTACGTGCACATGCTGGCCTTCGGGATCATCGCCATCGTCACCTTCGTGGGGCTGGTGGTACTCATCCAGGTCGGAGCCCGCGGACCCAAGGGCGTCACCTCCGTGCCCCTCCTTGACGACCTGATGGCGGGCACTCTGGGCGTAGTACTCGGGGTGCTGATCATGGCCGCCACGTCCGTCATCCTGGCAACCTTTTACGGTCCGGCAGCGCCGGGTGGAGCACCACTCGAGGCCGAGTGGACCATCAAGCTCTACGCCCTGCTTCAGGATTCGACGGTGGTGTTCACGCTCATCGGCCTGGTCACGCCGGTGATGGACGTGGTCTTCGGTTGGCTCACGCCTCAGGTCGTTCGCGACGCGATCGGCTGAGGGACGATCGACCATCTCCGCTCCGCTCCCGGCAGCGTTCTACGCGCGTCCTTCTTTCGATCTGGCACCGGCCCTGCTCGGGCTTCGCCTGGTGCGCGACACCCCGAAGGGACGCAGCGCCGGGATCATCGTGGAGACCGAAGCGTACGGCGGCGCGGCCGACCGGGCCAGTCACGCTCGTGCCGGGCTCACCCGCCGCACCGCGCCCATGTTCGGCCCACCGGGGCACGCCTACATCTACCTCGTCTATGGCCTGCACTCGTGCCTCAACGTCGTGGCGGAGGTCGATGGGATCGCCGGCGCCGTACTCGTCCGTGCCATGCGACCGTCGGACGGACTGGAGCTGATGCGAGCGCGTCGCGGCCGGCCGGGCGATCCTGACGAACGCCTGGCGGCCGGCCCGGCGCGCGTCTGCCAGGCCCTGGCCGTGGACCGGACACTGGACGGCCATGACCTCACGAGTGGCGACGCGCTGTGGCTGGAGGACCCGGGACCAGGGGAGCGCTCGCGGTCCCGAGCCGCCGGCATCGAGACGGGTCCGCGCGTCGGCGTGGCCTATGCCGGCGAGGGCTGGGCAGAGCGACCCTGGCGTTTCGGGCTTCGAGGCGATGCGTCGTTGTCACGACCCTTCCGCGGCTGATGGACGCCAAGTCGCAGGCCCTCCTGGAGTTCCCGCTCATCCGGGCAAGGCTGGCCGGGCATGCCTCGTTCGCGCCGTCGCGGCGTCTGGCGGAGGCGCTCACACCGTCGGGCGACGCGTTCATCGTGGCGCGCACCCTCGACGAGACCGACCAGGCCCGCGGCCTGCTGTCGGAGCGTCCCGATGTGGGGGTCGGCGGGGCGCGTGACATCGGTCCGGCGCTGGAACGCGCGGCGCGTGGCGGCCGGCTCGAAGCGTCGGAGCTGCTGGACATCACCGCCACGCTCATCGCCGCGGGTCGGCTTCAGGATGCGCTGCGCGATGACCGCCGCCCGTTGCTGCACGAGCTGGCCCGCCGGATCTCGCCGCTGCCGGCGCTGCGCACGCGCCTCGAGCTGAGCCTCGATCCTGCGGGAGAGCTGCTGGACAGCGCATCTCCCGCGTTGGGCGGACTGCGCCGCGCCGTACGCATCGCCTACGAGCGCATCCGCTCCCGCCTGGAGGATCTCGTCCACCGCAGCGAGATGGCGTCGGCCCTACAAGAGCCCATCATCACCTTGCGCAACGGCCGCTATGTGGTGCCGGTGCGCGCCGACGCACGGGGCAAGGTGAAGGGCATCGTCCACGATCAGTCCGGCAGCGGCCAGACGCTGTTCGTGGAGCCGCTGGTCGTGGTGGAGCTTGGCAACGTCTGGCGCGAGGCGCAGCTCTTCGCGCAGGCAGAGGAAGAGCGCATCCTCGACGAGCTGTCGGCTCTCGTGGGCAGCCAGGCTGGGCCATTGCGAGAGACTCTGGAGGCGCTGGCCCATTTCGACCTCTGGGCGGCCAAGGCACGTCTGGCGGCGGAGATGGACGGCGTGCGCGCCGAGACGGCGCCACGGCATGAGGTCGAACTGTCGCAGGCTCGTCACCCGGGTCTGACGGGTCGGGTGGTGCCCATCGACCTGCGCCTGGGGCAGGAATTCACGGCGCTGGTCGTGACCGGGCCCAACACCGGTGGCAAGACCGTCTCGCTGCGGACCCTTGGCCTGCTTTCGCTGATGCACCAGGCTGGCCTGCACGTGCCTGCCGCGCCCGGCAGCCGCCTGCCCGTGTTTCGGGATGTCTTCGCGGATATCGGTGACGAACAGTCCGTGGTCCAGTCGCTCTCGACCTTCAGCGGCCACCTGCGCTCCATCGTGCGCATCGTGGAGGCGGCCGGTCCGGGCTGCCTCGTGCTGCTCGACGAGCTTGGCGCGGGCACTGACCCGACGGAGGGTTCCGCCCTGGCGCAGGCTCTCCTCGACCACTTCATCCGGGCCGGCGCCCTGGTCGCGGCGACCAGTCACTACGCTGAGCTGAAGGTCTACGCGCACGACACGCCGCAGGCCCGCAACGCCTCGGTCGAGTTCGACCTGGAGACCCTCTCGCCGACATACCGGCTGACCATCGGGCTCCCTGGCACCAGCCAGGCATTCGCCATCGCCGAGCGCCTCGGCCTGAGCGCGAGCCTGGTGGACGATGCGCGCTCCCGCCTCTCGCGGGCGCAGCTCGACTTCGAGGCCACCCTGGCGTCGATCAAGGCCTCCGAGACGACCGCCGCTGATGCCCTGTCACGTGCGGAGGACGCCGAGGTGAGAGCGCGCACGGCGCGTGCGGATGCCGAGCAGGAGCGCCTGCGGGCGCGGCGCGAACGAGCAGAGGCCGTCGGAGCCGCGCGTGTCGAAGCCGATTCCGCGGTGAGCGCCATCCGCGAAGAGATCGAGGCCACGCGAGCGCTACTGGTACGGGAGACGCTCACCGAGACACGCCTGGATGAGGCCATCCGCCGACTGGAGGAGCGCATCGCCGCGCTGCCGGTCGGTGGCGGTGCTGAGTCGGTCGTGGCGACCGCGCCGGAGGCTCCGGCAGCATGGCGACTCGACATGAGGGCCCTCACTCCGGCCGGCATGGAGGGCCGCATCGTGGCCTTGGAGGGTGGCGGCCGTCGCGCCACGCTGGAGGCGGGATCGATGCGACTGAACGTCGACGTGGCCGACCTGCGGCCGGTACCGGAGGTCTACCAGTCCGACCAGTCCGAGCGGGGCGGCGCCGGCCGCCAGGGAAGCCCCGACCGGGGCGTTGCCGACCGGCCCGTCAGCGGCCGTCGCGGAGACTTCGGTGCTGAGGAACGGGCCGTCCCGACGATGACCGCTCGCAACCCTGACGCTGCACGTGGCGCCACGTCGCCACGCTCCGTGGCCAGCAGCCTTGATCTGCGCGGGGCCCGCGTGGAGGAAGCGCTGGAGCTCCTGGAGCGCTACATCGACCAGGCCGCGGCAGCCGAAGCCGGCCGGATCACGGTCATCCACGGCCACGGCACCGGAGCGCTACGGGACTCCGTCCGAGAGCACTTGACCAGCCATCCGCTAGTGCGGGAGTGGCGCGCCGGCGAACGCGGCGAGGGCGGCGACGGGGCGACGATCGTCAGCCTCTGACCCCGGTGAGGACTCCTGGCTCGACCTCACCCTCGTCCCCGGGCTCTGGAGTGGGCGTCGGGGTCGGTGTCGCAGTCGGTGTGGGCGTCGGAGTGGGTGTCGGAGTCGGAGTCGGAGTGGGTGTCGG
>JALZLU010000160.1 GCA_030858685.1 Chloroflexota bacterium
GCTCATCCTCCGGACCCTCGGGCACCGTGCCGGCCGATGGGCTCGCTCCAGCCGACCGGCTCGGCGTCGGGGCGGCCGACGGGGTGGCAACCGACGGGCCGGGCGAGACCTGCTCCAGGACACGCTCGACGCGATAGACACCGAGCTGCCGCGTCTCCACCCAGGTCACGGTCGTGGCGCCGCTGGCCGACGGCGTCAGCTCCGCGACCGTGCCGTCGGGCCGTGTGATCCGCAGCGCAGCCGTGCCCGGCGTGATGCTCAGCTCTAGCGGGGAGCCCGGCGCGATCGGCTGGACGCCACCCGGCACCAGGCCCAGCAGCTCACCCGCCAGGTTGGTGGCCAGGATGGGCCAGGCGACCTGGAGCGGCAGGTCGGACTGGCGCAGGTCGAAGGCGATCACGGCGGTAGGGGCACCGTCGCGCAGGCCGCTGTAGATGAGCGGCGCGGCGCCGCTGCCGGGCAACACCAGCCGTGCCCAGTCAGGCAATTCCATGCGCTGCGCCTCGGCGATGTGGAGCCGGCTGAGATCCACGTTGCGCAGCAGCGGCTCGGCGGCTGGACTCTGGCCGATGGCAGGGTTGGCCAGCGTGCCCGAGACGTTACCCAGCGGGCTGCTGGCGGGGGGCGCGATGGCCAGGATGGCGGCATCAGGCAGCTCATCGGGCAGGAAGCCATCGAAGACGAAGAGGTCGAAGCGGTCCTTGCCCGTGGTGCCCTCGTACTCGGCAGCCGTTGCGCCGTACAGCTCCACATTGGGAAGCAGCGTGAAGGCCGTCTGGAGATAGGCATTGCCAGGGCCGACCAGCAGCACGCGATGGATGCGATCGGGCGGCACGATGGCCCAGGCGCGATCGTCCAGGCTCAGCAGGTCGGGTGGGCCGGGCGGCATGCTCGGAGCGCCGTTCTCGGCGGCGGGGATCTCGGCCAGTTGGGCCTCGACCACGCGCGTGCCTTCAGGCAGCTCGTCGATGACCACGTCGGCCCGGCTCACGGCCTCCATGGGCAGGTCCCGCGCCGTGACGGGCATGCCGTCGGCCAGGATGCGCAGGCGGCGCACGACGCGTGAGTCGCTGTAGTTGGCGATGCTCACGAAGACGGTCCGCTCCAGGCCGCTGGGGTCCGTGCGCACGGCAAGGGCTGCGATGGTCTGGTTGTCCCGCTCCGTTCCGACGGTCAGCACCCGCACCGGCACGGCCAGGGTCATGTCGGGGGCGGCGCTCGCTGCATCGTCGGTCACGACCAGGATCTCCGCGCCGCGCGCGCGCTCGGCCAGCTCACCGGCCAGGGTCAGCGCCTCCGCCAGGCGGCCCGGCGCAGTCGACTGCTCGATCGACTCGATGGCCCGGATCACCCGGCCGCGGTCGGTCGCCTCGTTGGCCACCACCCGGGCGCTCTCGGCGGCGGCCACCACGCTCACGCGGCCATCCGACGGCAGGTCCGCCAGCGCCGCGATGGCCGCTCGCTTGGCGGCCGTGAGGCGGTCCGGGAAGACATCCGTGGCGGCCATGCTGGCTGAGGCATCCACGACCAGCACCAGGTCGCGCGCCAACCCCGCCGCACGCTCCCCGGACGGTCGCGCGACGACCAGCACCAGCGCCACGACGACCAGCAGCTGGAGCAACAGCAGGAGGGAGCGGCGAAGTCGCTGCCAGGGCGCGTTGGCCTCAACGTCACGGACCATGGCCTGCCACAGGAAGGTGCTGCTGACCGTCCGTTCGTGTCGCCGCAACCGCAGCAAGTAGAAGGCCACGATGAGCGGCACGAAGAGGAGGCCCAGCAGTGCCAGCGGGGCCAGGAGTGTCACGCCCAGACTCCAGGCGCTGGTCGCCCGACCTCAGCCGGCATCGCGAGCGTCACGCGACCACGCGACGTCGTCGCAGCTCGGCGAAGACGAGATCGGCCAGCGGGAGCGACGTGGGCACGGACACGTAGCTCACTCGCCGACGGGCGCTGATCGCCTCCAGGTGCTCCTGCCACGCGGCCAGGCGCGCCTTGTAGGCATCTAGCGTGGCCAGATCAGCCGTGACGTCCACGCGCTCTGACGTCTCGCGATCGACCAGCCGCAGGTCACCCTCCAAGGGCGGATCGAGCTCATCGAGGCTGAGCGTGTGCAACAGCGCCACGTCGCAGCGCGTGGCGGCCAGCTCGCCGATGGCCCGGTCCACGTTGTCATCGAACAGGTCGCTGATGAGCATCAGCGGTCCGCGCTGGCGAACCTGCGCCGCGTAGTGGCGGCAAGCCGCGGCCAGGTCGGTCGAACCGGGCGCCGGCTGGACCGCCGAAAGATCCGCGAGCACGTTGAAGATACGGCCGGTGCCGCGCACCGCAGGCAGCCGGCGCGCGACCTTGCCCTGGAGGATGGTCAGCATCACGCGGTCATACGAGGCCAGCCCGACGTAGGCCAGCGCGGCGGCGGCGCGCTTGGCGAAGACCAGCTTGTCGGGGCTGCCGCCGGCCATCGAGCCTGATGCATCCAGGAGGACGTGCACGGTCACGTCCTCCTCCTCCACGAAGAGCTTGATGAAGAGCTTTTCCAGCCGGGCGTAGACGTTCCAATCCAGGCTGCGCAGGTCGTCGCCAAGGGCGTAGTCGCGGTAGTCCGTGAATTCCACCGACTGCCCATGCTTGGTGCTGCGGCGAACGCCCTTCATGCCGCCGCGCACAGCCGTGCGCGAGACGAGCATGAGCCGGTCCAGCTGGCGCAGGAAGGCCTCGTCGAAGACCTGCGGGTCCACCGCGGAAGGCAAGGCTGTGTGGCGCCGCGCACCCGCTGCCGAGCTGCTCCAGGCACGGTCAGCCGGGTCGCGCGCGTCGCCCGTG
>JALZLU010000164.1 GCA_030858685.1 Chloroflexota bacterium
GCCCCGTCCTGTTCGTTCATCGTGACGGATCGACAGGTTCCAGCCGCGCCCGACCCACGAAGCCTCGCATCCCTGATCGGCCCGCCCCCACGCTCGGAGGACCCAGATGAACGTCGCTCTCGACCCCGCCGCTCAAAGCTCCCCCGGGACAGCACCGAGCCACCTCTCGCCGGTCCTGGCGCGCTACTTCGAGCGGACCTGGACCCACGGCGAAGGTCACCGCCTCTACGACAGCGACGGCAAGGCGTATCTCGACTTCGCGTGCGGTATCGCCGTCACGGTGCTGGGGCACCGACATCCTGCCGTCACGGCGGCCATCCACGCGCAGACCGACCGACTACTTCACACCTGCAACGGCCTCGGCTACCTGGAGCCGGTGACGGTACTGGCCGACGCGCTCTCTCGAGCACTGCCCGAGCCGCTGGACAGCGTCTTCCTGGCCAACTCCGGCACGGAGGCCATCGAGGGTGCCATGAAGCTTGCGCGCCGTGCGTCCGGGCGTCCGGGGATCATCTGTTTCTCCGGTGCGTTCCATGGGCGCACGTACGGCTCGCTGAGTGCGACCACCTCGAACCCTAACTACCAGCGCGGGCACGGGCCTCTGCTGCCGTCCGTGCTCGTCGCGCCCTTCCCCGACATCTACCACTTGGGCGAGGGTGACGAGGACCGGGCCACGACACTTGCCCTGGCGGCGCTCGACCGGCTATCGGATGACCTGGGCGCGGAGAACGTCGCGGCGATGCTCATCGAGCCCGTCCAGGGCGAGGGCGGTTACAACCCGGCGCCGGCCGCGTTCCTGCGCGCGCTTCGCGAACGCTGCGACGCGCACGGCATGCTGCTCATCGCCGACGAGATCCAGTCTGGCTACGGCCGAACGGGGCGGATGTGGGCATTCGAGGCGGCGGGCATCGTCCCCGACGTGGTGACGCTGGCCAAGGGTATGGCCAATGGCCTGCCGCTGGGCGCCATCGTGTCCTCGCGGGAGCTGCAGGAGCGCTGGGGTGTCGGGGCGCATGGCTCCACCTTCGGTGGCAATCCCGTCTGCTGTGCGGCTGCCCTGGCCGTGCTGGAGACCATCGAGTCCGAAGGTTTGGTGGCCAACGCTGCGGCGCGCGGCGCGGAGCTCTCGGAAGGCCTGCGGATGCTGATGGCCCGCGACGAGCGCATCGGTGATGTCCGCGGTCCTGGACTGATGATCGGCCTGGAATTGGTACGTGATCGGGCGTCTCGGGAGCCGGACCCTGAGCTGGCCACGGCCATCATGGCCCGCTGCGCCGATCTCGGCCTGCTCTTGCTCACCTGTGGCACGGCCCACAACGTCATCCGCTGGATCCCACCGCTGGACGTGACCGCGGCGGAGGTGACAGAGGCACTGGCGATCTTGGAGGAGACGATCGGCGCTCCCTGACCTCAGTCGCGAGATCGGCTCAGCGTCATCCCTTCCAAGTCGATCGCTGGCGGGCGACCGGTCACAAGGTCCGAAACGACCTTTCCAGCGCCCGCCGCCATCGTCCAGCCGATGTGGCCGTGGCCGACGTTGAGGAACAGGTTCGAGATCGGCGACCGCCCGATGACCGGAGGCCCGTCCGCGGTCATGGGACGGAGGCAGACGTAGGGGTCGGGGTGCTCCCAGTGGGCGCCTTCGGGAAAGAGACCGCGCCCGATGCGGACCAGCCGTTCGATGCCTCCTGGGTCCAGGCGCCGGTCGGTCCGGCCGAACTCCGCGGTACCTCCCAGCCGGACCCGATCGCCCAGGCGAGCGATCGCAACCAGCCCCTCTTCGTCGACCATGCCTATGGGCGGGATCGCGTCGCCGCGCGCGGGCAGCGTGACCGTGTAGCCCCGCACCGGGAAGACGGGCAACGAGAATCCCAGACCGCGGGTGAGCTCGCGGGATGCGCCGCCCGTGGCCAGTACGAACATCTCTGCCTGCAACGTGCCCGCATCGGTCGACACACCTGTGATCGACCCGCCGTCGCGCTCGAGCCGCCGTGCCCTCGTCCCGAGCCGGAACTCCACGCCATGAGCGCGGGCGATGTCGGCTAACCGGTGCGTGAAGATGCGCGTATCGCCGACCTCGTCGATGGGCGAGTACAGGGCTCCAGCCGCCTGCCGTGCGATCGGGTCAAGACGCGCATCAAGTCCCCGCAGCGCGGCGGCGTCGAGCACGCGCAGGTCGATGCCGGCCTCCCGCCAGAGCCGAACCCGCTTCGACGCAGCCCTCAGCCCAGTCTCGCTCCGGTAGAAGAACACGGCTCCTTGGGCCGCATCGTCGTAGGTGAGGCCGGTCTGGCCGCGGATTTCGATGAGTCGCTCGCGGCTGTACTTGGCCAGCCGGATCTTGACCGTGGTGTTGTAGCGGTAACGCTCGGGCGTGCATTGACGGGCGTACGCCGATGCCCAGCGAGCGAAGTCGAGGTCAGGGCGGAGGTGAAGCCTGTACGAGAGATCCCGTCGGTAGATGGAGCGGATGAGCGTGCGCAGCGATCGGGGTGAGGCCCAGGCACCACTGTGGCCCGGTGCGATGTGCCCTCCGGTGGCGTAGCTGGTGAGACTGGCCAGAGCTGCCTCGCTCTCGAGCACAGTCACGCTGACACCCTCACGGGCCAGCCAGTAAGCAGTCGTGACGCCGACGACGCCCCCGCCGATGACGATGACGCGCACACCCTCTCCCGACACACGCTCGAATTGACCGCCCG